>JAHYIS010000024.1 GCA_019429385.1 ANME-2 cluster archaeon
GTGATGTAGTACCCCAGGCACCGGCATTCAGACTATGTTCGGGAACACTTGCATTGAATGTAGGATTCACCATTATGCCGGTACTGTTGAACGCTGACCCTGCCTGGTGGCAGTAACTGCAATTCACACCACCCGACCAGGTACGAAGGTCTGTTCTCTTCCTGCCATAGTGGGCGATAAGGTAACTATCATTGGTCCGGTCGGCCGGGTCTGCAGCCGCAGGACCGATATCAAGGAGTTTCATCTCGGTAAGATTGTGGCATACTACACAGGACGACATGTTATTCGTGCCATTACCTGCTTTGAGTTCGCTGCCGCCGTAAAAGTGTTCAACTACTGCAGGAATTACACCAGCACCTGATAGGTTGGTTGGTTTATTGGTACCAACATGGCATTCCTCACAGGTGTAAGGTTCAACCCCATTAAAGTCACCCAGACGGTCAGCATGTGACGTTGCCGTTGCAGGATAGGTACCGTTATTGATGTGGCATGCCCAGCAGATCTTGTTGGTGTCACTTATGGCATACGGGTTGGTGATAGTTGATAGATTCTGGATATTCTGGTGAATTGATAGTGAATCATTCATTACCGTGAAATTGACCTTGGGTGCAGTACCGCCAATATCATGGCATGATATACAATCAGCCCCGAATCCACCCACTGCCACTCTATGCACGAAATCTTTCGTAGTAGGAGTTGATATCGTGAGCAATAGAGCACCGTGACAGGGCTGGCATGTACTGTCATTGACATTGCTCCCCATGAACGAGTGATTGTACCATACCTGGCCGGAATTATCCCATGCAGTGCCATTGAGCGTATTGTTCAGTACAATGGTCGGTGGAACCGGGGTCCACTGGGTACCGTTATAGTAGGGTGCAGAATTGACATGACACCCTCGGCACCAGGTGTTGGTGCTGGTGATGCTGGTGTTCAATGCCTGGCCGTTGCGGATACTCTCGATAAGACCCGTGGCAGGGTCGCTGTGCCTGGTATCGTTGTGACAGTATTCGCAGGCTTCGTTGGTGGTGTTCCAGTAAACAGTGCTATTCCACCGGCTGCCGTTATTGAGGTTATCGCTGTGAGCGAACATGCCGCCGGTATTTGCAACGAGCGGTCGGGTGGGAGTGAAGTTGGAAAGGGTGGCGTTGTTGCTATGACAGCGGACACAGTCAATTGCAGTAACGTTGGATGTGCTGAAGGTATCGTCCTGCTGGAGATAGTTCATAGGATGAATTTCAGTGGAATTATAGGTGTGACAGGCAGTACAGTTTACAGCCTGGTTATGGCGCGTCTTGTTTGTAGTAACCATGTTACCGCTGTAAGTCTTTGATATCCCATGACATGCCAGGCAAAGAGTATCGTTTATTATTGGCTTCTTGAGAGGTTCATCATGGAACTGGTATCCCGTGCTATTGTGGCATTCGCTCGCATTACAACCCGGGTTCGTGCTATTGTATCTCAGGCTGTGGTTATTTATCGAAGTATTCGAAGGGTCTGTAAATACACCGCTGAATTCAACGGTGGCGTTTTTATGGCAGTAGGAACAATAATCAGCACTTCCCGGTGTTTTGCCGAATGCTGATCTGTTCTTGCCATAATGGTAGAAACTCAGGTTCCCACCTGTGAAGCGCTCTCCATCACCGATAAAACTGCCGGTGTCGGTATCGTTATTGTAAAGTACCATGCTGGAAACATTCTCATGGCAGTCGATACATGAAGCCTGGGCGCTGGTCGTATTCCAGAGTGCAGAGATATTCCCTCCGTTGAAATGGTTTGAAACGGGTTTTGCAGGTTGCGGGTCTCCATTGAAAGTAACCCCATATTTGGCTCCCCCGGCAACATGGCAGTCCACGCACATAAAAGGATTCGCAAATCGGTCACCCATTCCGCCGGTTACATTACCAGCAGAATCATGACATGCCCAGCAGGCCCCATTATCTGAGAAGTAGCCCTGTGACGAAGCATTCAAGGAATTCATGCCCGCATGCACACTGCTGTTGAAAGTGGTTGTATTGATATGATGGGTCACGTTTGTGCTTGACATCTGATGGCATTTGATACAATCAGGGTCACCTCCCCGGGTCACATTGGCTGAATGGAAATCCAGCGGTTGAGCTCCCCCGGCATGGCAGTCCCAGCATTCCTCTTTAGTGACCGTTGCATTTACATGTTGAGGAACACCGGTAACAAGAGCAGTTACATTGGACGGTGCACCCCACCAGGTCGATTCGACCAGGGTGCCAATGCTCGTATTAGCACCAAGATGACAGATCCTGCAATCACTGGTATTGGGCATATGGTCTATGGTCTGCGTGAACCGGTAGGGACTCATATTTGAGTCAGGCAATCCGAAGTTATAAAAAGCATAATACCCGCCTGCAGAACCGTTCTTCTCCCGGCCTACACCATGGCATGAACCATTGCCTGTATTATTATCAAAACTAAAACATGTTGAGGGTGTTATCTGGGTGGTGGTGGAATAGGCAGCACTTTGATTGGGTACCTGTATCAAGGTCAATGGTCTATTGATATGGTTGACCACTCCGGGCATTGTTTCGTTAATATCGCTTCTCAGCTGGATCTTATCACTGAATGGCCCGGAAGGACTCGAATAATGACACTCTTCACAGATATTGGTATTATTATCTGATATAAATGTCATTGGTTCTACGTCTTCTTTATGGCAGGCATAGCACCCTTCATTATCCTGCCGCTGCTGGCCCGCCTGGACCTCATAATCAATACCGTCACCCTCCCAGTCAAAACCAAAGGTATGGATGTCAGCGGCCTTGGATAGGTTTTCCCTATGGAATGTTGTATCATTGCCATGACAGTTGCTGCAAAATCCTGCTGTCTTATTCACTGGATGCCGTATCTGGTCTGAAACGTTCCACTGGACACCAACACTTGTATTCTTATGACAAAGGCTGCAATCAACAACCGTGGAGATAAGAGTAGAAGTGTTGGCGTAATGAGACACATTTGATAAGAGGGTAACATTAGATGCATTATTGTCATTTAATATCCTGGGGGTCAGGCTTTGATTATGGCAATAGCTGCAATTATCAAAAGTATCGATATCTGTAGATAGATTTATATTCTGAATATGTTCCAGTACAATGGGAATAGATGGGCCACTGATGTTACTGCCGGGGAGTGTCCCGTTTATATGACAATCCCCCTCATTGCAATTCAGAGGATTCGTGTAATTGGCAGGATTGGTGGCATTCACTGCAGCATCTGAGTGAGTTCCGATAGGAGCAGTTCCGTTCCCATGACATGCCCAACATACCCGGTTCAATGGGTCTATTGATGCATTATAAGGTGTACCATTGTTCAAATCAGCATGCACACTGGCATTTATTGCTGAAATATTGACATCAAGATAGGGGGCTGTATTATTATGACAGCTAAGACAATCTCCGTTCGATGCATCTAATACAGGCAAAAGGGCCAATAAAAATAAAATTAAAAAAGTAGCTCTAACTGCATTTGTCTCTGCCCATTGCATTCTATACACCTATCGGCAACACACTGTATGGTTTTATACCATTAATGTTAATACCTGTTTAAAGTATTTATTCAAAGAGTCAATTCAGGATAATCGTGTTTCTTGTATTCTCATAAATGTTTTGATTTCATATCCATTCTAATTTTTTTTAAGAATTTATAAACTCAATATTATTTATAAATGCCTGAAATTCTTATATTTTGTATGTTCTTGTATGTATCATCCTTATAAAAATACCTTTTCAACCTTTGAGATATACTGGTGTCAATCTCCTCTCAAGGAATGAAAATGACACATCAATGAATAATGCGAGCACTATAGCAGGAAGGGCTCCAGCCAAGATCTTATCCGTGTTAAAAGCTATCAGACCTTCAAATACCAGTTCTCCCAGTCCACCGCTACCAATAATTGCGGTCAGTATAGCGATACTATTGGCCAGGATAGCTGCAAATTTTATACCTGCGAACATTGCAGGGTATGCATTTGGTATTCTAATGTGACGGTTGATCTGCCAGTCAGTTAATCCAATACCTTTAGCATATTCTATTAATAATGGATCAATATTGGTTAGGCCTATATAGGAATTTTTAATAATGGGGAGCAAAGCCCTTAGCATAATGGCTATTATAGCCGGGGTGAAACCTATTCCAATAAGTGGAACCACAATTGCAACAACAGCAAAACTCGGTACTGCCTGGGCCAGGTTTGCAAATTTTATTACGATAGAAGCCAGCCTGGTACTATACAATGAGGCAAATGCCAGTGGAATAGCTATGACGATACTTATGAAAAGAGCTGAATATGTGAGAACAATATGCTCAACAGTAGCATCTGCAATAGTGGAAAATATTACCATGAACCATACCTCACCTTGAGTCTGTTTTCAATAACACCAGCAATTGCATCCAGAATAACTGCAAGCATTCCGGTCCATAATCCTGCAACCAGAATGGTATCCACATCATACAGGTAAATACCCGTCTGCAATGCCGTTCCAAGGCCACCTGCTGCAATTAGGCCACCCAGGGTGATCAAGCCCATAGTAAATACCAGTGCTATCCTGAAACCACCAGCAATGAGTGGAAGTGCCATTGGCATCCTTACCTTGACCAATATCTCTTTTGATGACAGTCCTATTGCCTGTGCGATGTAAATATACTCTTTGTTGACACTTTTCAGACCCACATAGGTATTCCTGGTGATAGGCAGGATAGAATACAGGATCGATGCAACAATAGTAGGTTTTGCCCCTAAACCAAAGAAGGGAAGCAATAGAACCAGAAGTGCAATATCAGGTAGGGTTTCGATAATATTGAGGATATTCAATATCGGATTGGCAATTCTTGGATGCAGAAATACAATGATCCCCACACTGATACCAATGACTGTGGCTGAAAAAAGGGCAATACTGAACATATACAAATGCTCCATTGTACGCATGGTTAACAATTGTGAATCCCATACATCCATTATCTGTACAATGAATTGTTCCATAAATCCAACCTTGCCTATTGATACTATTTATCAAATGAGTTTCAGGAGCACTTTGTCTAAAAAGAAAATTCCACATGGACGGCCTGCTTCTATCACAATTCCTAATGATTCGGCTTGGTCTTTTAATTTCCCCAATGCTGATGCAATATGATCATTTGGTGAAAAAACAGGGATAGCTCTTGCAATATCCCGAAGTGCTACATTATCGTATGTTTGTTGAAGCAGGTCCACCATTGCAACATATCCTATTGGATCAGAGCTATCAAGTACGATAGCTAGTTCCACATTGGTTTTTGCCATCCTATTAACAGCTTGCTGTGCGGTCATTCCGGCATCAAATAGATATTTCTCAGTTATAGGAGACATCATATCCTTTACCTTGAGGGTATCCATGTGTTTGAATTTCCTTTTTGCATCAACAATATCAGAAACCAGTTCATTTTCAGGGTTCAGGATCAATTCTTCAGGAGTACCTATCTGGATGAGTTTAGCATCAGACATAATACCGATTCTATCCCCCAGTTTGAATGCTTCATCAATGTCATGGGTAATAAACAATATTGTCCTGCCTATTTCCTGTTTTATTACATTGAACTCATCCTGCAACTGCTTTCTCAATATTGGGTCAAGTGCTCCAAACGGTTCATCCATCAACAATAAGGGCGGGTCCATGGCAAGTGCCCTGGCAAGTCCGACCCGCTGCTGCTGCCCACCGCTCAACTGACTGGGATACCTGTCCATAAATGATTCGGGGGGAAGTGATACAAAATCAAGGAGATGTTTTACCCTGTCTGAGATATCCTGGTCGGACCACCCCTCCAGACGGGGGACCAGCCCTATATTCTCCTTGATGGTCATATGGGGAAAAAGACCGATATCCTGGATGACATAACCGATGTTCCTTCGCAACCTGACAGGGTCAAATTCCATTATGTCATGGTCGTTTATCGTTATGACTCCCTCATCCGGTTCAATAAGCCGGTTTATCATCCTGAGGGTGGTGGTCTTTCCAGAACCACTGGGACCTATCAGTATCAACAGTTCACCGCCCTGTATATCAAGGTCCAATTGTTCAACAGCAAAGTGTTCGTCGTATTTTTTCGTGACCTGCTGAAGATGAACTGAGTCGATCCTGTCAAATAGTCTTTGAGTAGGCATGGCTATCTATGAATCTCGTCATGTTTTATAAATAAATCAAAAAGGGTTGAATTACTCTTCAGCAATTAACCCCTGCTGTACGAGAAAATCCCTGGCAATATCCCGTGCTTCTTTTTTGTCCACATCATATTGATAATTAAGTTCCCTCATTGAATCAGTATCAATTCTGCCGTCCAGTTCCTTGATGATATCAACAACATCCGGATTTTCAGATGCGAACTTCTCTGTAACAATAACTATGGCATCATAGGGTGGCAAAGCGTTCTTATCATCTTCCAGTATCCTGAGATTGAACAATTCGTTCCTGGTATCGGTCGTATATGCTGACACTGCCTCTACATCACCCTGTTTGATAGCTTCGTACATGATAGTGGCCAGTCCCTGCCGGTAATTTTTGAATTTAAAACCATATACTTCTTCTATGCGAGGAAGACCATCTTCCCTTTGTGCAAATTCAGGGTCAGTCCCAATTACCATTTCCGGTGCAAATACTTCAAGCTCACTGATTCTGGACACGTTATTTGCCTGCGCCCAATCTTTCTTGACCGCTATAGCGTAAGCATCCTCAAAACCCAGGTTGTTGACAATAAGCACGCCATCCTGTTCAAGCAAACCTTTTTCTGCTTCTTCATATACTAGCTGGGGGTCCCATACCTCAAGTGGTGGTTTATTCAATATCTGGCTGTATGCTGTTCCGGTATATTCCACATACGTGTTGACCTGACCTTGTTTCAGGGCTTCATAATTGACGAAGGTACCACCTAACCCTTCTTTTACATCTGTTTCATATCCATGCTCTTCCAGCAGGAGGGATATCATATGTGCAAGGATATATGATTCCTGAAATTGTTTGGACCCGATGACAATGGTATTGTCATCTGATTGTGTGCATCCACTTGTCAGTACTGCAATTACTATAATAAAAGCGATTAAGATATTCAATTTCATGTAAAATTCCCCGATAATTAATCTATTTCAGAGTTACTTATAGTTTCCTCTAAGGATATATTTCCAGGGTGAATGGTTTCAGTTATGGATAATTGAACTGGATAGTTATTTGAGATGATAAAGGGGATACTTTTTTAAAGTGATATTACCAATTTAATCATAGGGAATTTTCCCTGAGTGGAGTAAATAGATATGGGAATTCTGATACATCTGGCGAAACGCTGGGTTGCCGGTGAATATCTTGAAGATGCTGTTGAGAGGGCAAAATCTGCAAACACCCGGGGAATAACCGGTATTATCAACCACGTGGGAGAACATAACGAGAATATCTCAGAGATAGAAGCCTCAGCAGAAGAATATAGCAGGCTCCTGGATGGCATCAAACAGGAACAGATAGACAGTGCCATTTCCATCAAACTCACCCAGTTGGGGCTTATGAAAGATATGCAGACGTGCATCAGGACGATAGCACCTCTGATAAAGAAGGCAGCCGCCCGTGGCATTTTTGTATGGATAGATATGGAAGGGAGCGCCTATACCCAGGACATCATTGATATCTACAAACAACTCTATTCCGAAAATAAGAATATAGGATTAGCCATTCAGGCATACCTGTTCAGGACGCCGGGTGACCTGAAAGACCTCTCGTCAATCGGCGCAAAGATACGCCTGTGTAAAGGAGCATACAAAGAACCGGCTGATATAGTTATTAAGGAACATTGTGATATCAGGAAAGCCTATGCAGATCAGATGGAGATGCTGTTCAGGGATGGCGGACCTGAACTGATTGCAGTGGCTACCCACGATGATGAACTTATCGAACTGGCCAGGCAATTGAACCGGGACCATCCCCGGAATTTCGAGTTCCAGATGCTCATGGGTGCGCATGACAAACGGAAGGAAGAACTGGCTCGGGATGGGTACAGGGTCTGCGGATATATCCCCTACGGCAAGGGCTGGCTTGGTTATTTCCTGCGCAGGTTGAATGAGCAGAAGCGGGATATAAAGACTGCAGCGGTTTGTATTATTAAAGGGGATTGAGTTCAAAAGGTGACAAATTTACACCTTCACCCCTTCCGCAAACACATTGAACAGGTTCCCCATCTTCTCATACTGCGCCGTTTCCACATGCGAATACCTTATAGGCTTTTTCTGCTCCCGTGTCTCTTTCTTGAGCATATTGTAGAGCGCCTTGGACCGCTCCACCAGCCGCTCATCAGTAGTCCCTTCAACCAGCATCACACCTCCAGCTCCACTCTCAAAAGCAAAGTTCACGATATCCGCATCCAGTATATGGATGGATGGCACCTGCACAAAAAGTATCTTTGAGGAATACTGATTGCGGTTCACCCCTGCCAGGTCAGCAGCTGCATAGGCCGCAGGGTCGATGAACACAATTACACCCGGGCCTGCCTCCAGCATTCCTTTAACCTGCGCCTTGAGCTGCTCGCGCGTGTAGTTCTGGATATCAATAGCCTGCTGCGGGCACACGGCAGCGCACACACCGCAACCCGTACATGCCAGCGGTTCAAGTTTCGGTCTGCCCGGTCCGGACAACGCATCATAGGGACACTCCTCGATACATATACCGCACTCGTCACACCGGTCATTGATGACGGGTTTTTCCGGAGATATGGCAATCCTGCCCTTCCCCAGGAACTGGTGTGTCTTATGAGCGGCACTGATACCATCGGTCACCGAATCATGGATGTCCTTGGGACCTATTGAGCAACCAGCCATGTACACTGCCTGGTTCAGGGAACTGACAGGGTCTATCTTTACATGCTTCTCCTCGATAAAACCATCATCACCTATCGGGACATTCAACTGCCGGGCCAGTTCCTGCGACCCTTCGGCAGCCTCCAGCGAAGGGCACAGCACGACCATATCGAACACATCTTCCTCCTTGGAGTTGAGCAGGGTATCTTCATATCTCACCTTCAGGTCACCGTTCTTCGTTGGTGTTATTTCCGCTATCCTGCCCCTGATGAACTGTACACCCTCCTTCTGGGTATTATAATAGAACTCTTCAAAACGGCGCCCTGCAGCCCGCATATCAATGTAGAATATCGTCACCTCAGCATCCTTGTTCATCTTCTTAACCAGGTGCGCCTGCTTCATCGAATACAGGCAGCATACCCTGCTGCAATGCTTGTTATATTTCTCGAAATCCCGGCTGCCCACGCACAATACGAACGCTACCCGTTTTGGCATCGTTCCGTCTGCTTTCTGGAGTCGCATGCCGGTATGGCTCTTTGCTGAAAGCATATCCTCGAACTCCACTGCAGTAATAATATCCGGATGGTCGGTAGTATATTCCTCGATACGCGATACGTCAAAAATCTTAAAACCAGTAGCAATCACCACCGAACCCACTTTTATGTCTTCAGTCCGGACCTCATCCTCAAGCCTGATGGCATCCACAGGACAGATCTTTGCGCATGCTCCACAGTCAATACACTTTTCCTTGTCAATAATATACACCTGGGGTATGGCCTGGGCAAATGGCAGGTAAATGGCGTCAACCGGACATTTTGCAGCACACCTGCCACATGAAGTACATGTTTCCACATCCACGTACCTGGGAGAATGTTTTAATGCAACCGTGTAGTCACCCACATTTCCCTGTACACCATCCACTTCCGTGTTTGTGAACATAGTAATATTGGGATGGTTGTACACTGCCACCATCTTTGGTGTCAGGGTACACTGGGAACAATCATAGGTGGGAAAGGTCTTGGACAATCCTATCATATGACCACCGATATAAGGTTCCTTCTCCACCAGCACGACCTCATGGTCATCTGCCAGCTCCAGCGCTGTTGTTATCCCTGCAATACCGCCGCCTACCACCAATACCCTGTCTACAAGGTCTTTTTCTATGGGTGCAAGTTCTGACAATGCCGCCATTCTGGCCACTGCTCCTGTGATCAGGGACTTTGCCTTGCTCGTAGCTTGTTCGGGTTCATCAGGATGTACCCATGAATCCTGCTCCCGAAGATTCGTTATTTCCAGCATCATGGGATTGATACCTGCTTTCCCTGCCATTTTCCGGAATGTTTCCAGGTGAAGTTTTGGAGAACAGGAACCTATGACCACTTTATCCACGTTACCACCCCTGATATCCTGTTCAATGGATCCCTGTCCGGCTGAGCTGCACAGATAATCCTGAATGGTTACCGATGCCACATTGTCCTTTCCTTTCATTGCCCCGGCCACGTCATCAATATCGACAACATCCGAGATATTGCCACCACACCTGCACAGGTACACGCCTATCTTGCTGCTGCTCATTTTCACCTTACCCCCTTAACCGGTCAATGAACTGTGCATCTGTTATGAAATTCAGGTCCACACCCACCTCTTCAGGTGAATGCCCCATAGCAATAGCCAGCAACTGGGAATAATGCAGCACCGGGATATTGTATTCATGCCCGAACTTATCTTTTATCTCTACCTGCCCAAAGTCCAGCTGCAGGTGACAGAATGGACATGCATTGACGATACAGTCTACTCCTGCCTCGGCAATATGCTGCAATTTTGCTTCTGCCATCTCCAGTGACGTATCCAGTAATGCAGAACGTACGCCGCCTCCTGCACCGCAGCACGCCATCTTATCCTCATAATCAATACTCTGTGCGCCAAGCGCTTCCACAAGTTCATCAAAGAACACCGGGTTCTCCACGGTCCCCAGGTCCCGCTCTTTGGAAGGTTTGATGAGATGGCAGCCATAATGCAATGCTACCTTCAGGTCAAGCTGATGCTTAATGGTTTCTTTTATCGTCCCGGGTCCGATTTCCTTGGACAGGAACTCGATGATATGACGGACCTCAACTGAGCCGTTGTACTTCATATCCACTTCTGCGAGATGCTTATTGACCTGCCTGGCCAGACCCTGGTCATGCTTGAGTTCATGGTTGGCATCAGTCAGGGAACCGAAACAACCGTTACATATAGTCAGTACATCCCGGTTCATTTGTTCAGATAACACGATATTCCGGGCTGCAAGGGTCAACCATGTGACCTTATCAAATGACCTGAACACACCCGGGGCAGGGCAGCATGACGCACCGGCCAGGTCAGTCCAGTCGATACCCAGTCCGTCCAATACCAGCTTTGTAGCTTTTTCAATGCCAGGATAACGGTTGGGAATAATACATCCCAGGAACAGCGATACAGGTTTCATTGCCCTCCCTCCTTTTCTTTTCCTTCCGTATCCTTGACCAGTTGGACAAAACCAGTAGCTATTAGCAGTTTTTTCACCTGGTCAAGAGCATCCGGGTACTTGTGGACCGTTTCAGGGAGCTCGTCCATCCCCAGTTTCTTTCGTTTGTCCCGGTTAGTATCATTTATAGGTACTGCATGGCCCTTTTCTATAACCAGCCCTGCCACTTTGCGATGATCAGGAAGCATGAGTCCCATATGAACCGATTCCGTCCTCAGGGCCAGAATCCCATCAACGATATTTATTCCTCTTGGACACCGTTCCTGACACTGGTAACAGGTCGTACACATCCACAGGTCTTTATCGTGATACACATCCTTATTCCGCCTTGCAGACAGTACTATACGTCTGGTATTCAGGCTGGTGTACCGTCCGGAAGGGCAACTTCCGGTACATGTCCCGCACTGCATGCAGGTTAAAAATGTCAATCCTTCATCATCAAGCAGTTTTACCGGTTCCTTTGTCATTGTTCCACTCCAATTGATAAGTATAAAATGTTCAATATTTCCTGATCTCACTATAACATATCGTTAAACAACATTGATTTCAGTGATTATTATAAGTATTGATTTTATCGATCACATTTTGCACTGTTTTGTACAAACCTTCCAAAATATATACTACTATTTTGAGCGTCCTGATATGTTCAATACGGTTATTGCGCCCACAGGACACGCCCCTGCACACCTCTTGCAAAAAAGACAAAAAGCAGGTTCTTTTGCATAATATACAACTCTGCCATTGTCCATCTTTCGAATATCCCAGATAATAGGACCTTTTGGGCAAAGGTTCCTGCAGCGTCCACATCCCGTACATGAGTCATTGACCGATATTTCTACAGGCATTTACTCACAGAATTATTTTTTAATCCATTTAACTTATTGGATTGAAAATGAGACCACAATAATCTGATGACCCTAAATTAGTCAGATTGCGTCAAAGTAGCCAGATGACACAAAACTATTAATACTAATAAAAATCACTTTACTATATTAATTTGTTTCAAAAAATAATTAGACTTGATTTAGGGTACTTCTCGTGAGATATGTATATGGATAATTCAAATGAAAGACTGATAGATGTAGTCAGTGCATCTCTCTCAAATATTACTGCAGGAATCGTATTAATCATATTTACGGTCCTGGTATACTTAGACATGTTCAGTCTTTTAAGAAATCCGCTGTTCACTGGTTTTCTGGGACTGGTATTTTTTATCACGTCTTATGTCAGCATGGAATCTGAGAAAAACCAGCATAGTGGAAGTGCTCTACTTAACCTTGACCTCAATGGCATTATAGCAGGGGTGTCACTCCTGGCTGTTTCAATAGCAGGTGCTGCAGGACATTTTGAAGTTGTACGGAACTTTCTCTTTCCACTTATACCTGGTGTTATCCTGATGACAGCTGCTTTTGCCAGGTCATTTATAAAAGCCAGTTATCCAAATCTGCCTATAACACGCACAGACCCCTGCACCATACTGGGCGGCCAGATACTTATTCTCTATTCTATCCTGCTCTATATGGGTTTAGCATCATTTACCTGGAGTCCATTGTTCCCACTGCTAGTGGCAGGGGCACTTTATACTACATTGTTCATGGAAGTGCTCCCTCACCTGGCAAACAGTTCGCAGGATATCCATAACGTGGCTGTCTGGATGGCTGAAATTGAAGAAAAAGCATACAACCTTAGGCGTGAATTCGAATATATCAAACTGAATAGTGGTGACCTGGATATTGATGCAAGTCTTGAACGTCTCAATATTATACAAAAAGCTGTAGCCCAGCTTAAAGAATTGAGCGGTTCTATAATGCTGGGTGAAGTTGCCCAGCCGGCCCTTGAAATTCAGAGGGCTATCCCCATTCAACATGTTGTAACCAAGCCTACTAAAACAGGATGGAATATGAATCCAGAAAGCATGCAGGCAGTAGAAATCGAATCCCACGAACTCGAAAGTCTGGTCCAACCAAGAACCACTGAAGAGTTGTTCTATGAAAGTATCCAGAAAGAAATTGATGTACATGGACTTCGCAGTATAATCAAGGAAGCGAAAGAGATGCGGGAATCAATGTATGCACAGCGAAAGACTCTGGAAGATATTTGATCATGGACCTTACCCGACTACTTGAAGATGTAAAAACGGGCAACATTGATATTGACGAAGCTGTAAAACAGATACGTATCAATAACCTCCATACCCTTGAAAATGTCGCCTGTATCGACCCTCACCGCGCAAGACGTACCGGAATTCCTGAAGCTGTTTACGCTCCCGGTAAAACTATTGATGACCTGGTTGGTATTGCCTTATCCCATCTTGAGCATGAATCAACGGTTATTATTACCAGGGTCTCGGATGAACAGCTTGAAGCGTTAAAACAAAAACATCCAGTGGAATGGAACCGGCATGCGAGGATTGCAATACTGCGCAAAGGCGGTTCACATGTTGAATCAACCGGGGGGGTAATCGGTATCATCACTGCAGGAACGGTTGATATTCCTGTTGCAGAAGAGGCTAAGGTCATAGCACAGGAGATGGGTGTGACAGTGCATACCATTTATGATGTGGGTGCTGCCGGCATTCACAGGCTGTTCCCTGGTCTGGCAGAAATGGTGGAGAAGGGGGTTGACGCCATAGTGGTGGCCGCTGGCCGGGAAGGTACTCTCCCCACCATTGTATCAGGACTGGTGGATGTGCCGGTGATAGGAGTGCCGGTCTCATCCGGATACGGGGCCGGAGGTGGCGGGAAGGCAGCGTTGCATACCATGCTTCAGTCATGCTCTGTGCTGAGCGTGGTAAATATTGATGCCGGGTTCGTGGCTGGAGCGTTTGCTGCTCGGATTGCCAATATGCTCGCTATGGCAAGACGGAAAGAGTGATTATTACATTTCTTAAAAAAAGAATGCCAAAAAGGTAGTTGATAGCTCAATCTGCCTATTTGACCGTATTCTCCCTATTTGACCTCATCGTAACCGATCTCATCTTTGGTAAGATAACATGCCGGGTCATCAGCCCATACATTATCATAGATGGCCTCTGCCCGGACCCTGAAGTTGCCATTGCATATCTCCAGCCATTTACATTTGGCACATCTATCTGCATTTGCCTTTATCAGATTTTTACGGTCCTTGAGACCGGCCATGAGCTTATCACTGGTATCCATCCATATCTCACTGAAAGGCCTTTCCTTTACATTACCAAAAGAATAATGCCTCCAGAACTGGTCAGCGTGTACAGAACCGTCCCATGATACGCAGCCGATACCGATACCGGATGAATTACCCTGGTTCATCATAAGCAGTTCATAGACTTCGGCAGCGCGCTCCGGGTCTTCTTCCAGCAACCGGAAATAAACATAAGGCCCGTCACAGTGGTTGTCCACGGTAAGTACTTCCATAGGGAAACCTTTGTCATGCATCTCCTTTGTCTTATCCATGATAAGGTCCACTACACGGCGGCTCTCTTCATGGCTCAGGTCTTCTTCCACCATTTTTGAACCGCGTCCTGCATAGACCAGATGGTAGAAACAGACCCTTGGAATACCTTCCTCATACAACAGGTCGAAGATGGCAGGTATGTCCTGAGCGTTTTTCTTGTTAATGGTAAATCTAAGACCGACCTTGATACCTTCCGCCTTACAGTTGCGCATACCCTGCAATGCTGCATCAAAAGCACCAGGCATACCCCTGAACTTATCATTGGTCTCCCTCATACCGTCCAGTGATACACCTACATACGATAGTCCGATGTCCTTCAAGACCCTGGCCATCTTCTCATCGATCAATGTACCATTCGTGGAGATAACGGCACGCATTCCCTTATCCCTTGCATACATGGCGAGTTCAGGAAGGTCTTTTCGCATGGTGGGTTCACCACCTGAGAACAGTATCACCGGCGCACCGAACTGGGCAAGGTCGTCTATCAGTTCCTTGCCCTGCTGGGTGGTCAGTTCATCTTTATATTCAATATCCCTTGACTGGGCATAGCAGTGCACGCAATGCAGATTGCAGCGACGTCCCATATTCCAGACCACTACAGGTTTTTTATCCTTTGAGAACTGCAACAAGTGAGATGGAAGTTTGCCTGATTCCCGCCCGTACCTCAGGGCATCGGATGGTTCAACGGTCCCGCAGTAAAGTTTTGAAATGCCTATCATCTTTATTACACCATTCGTTATTTAATCAATATTGTAATTCATGTTCACCAAAAGCATCTGCCTCTCTTCATCAAGCGTGATCTCGATGGAAGATGCATTGGAATCCAGGTATTTTTCCACATGGAAGGTGACACCTTTCTCGATATACTTAACATCCCTGGCAATTTCCTTTTCCACGGTTGCAATGCCAAGTTGCTGGCAGCAGCCGCCGCCAGTTATGGATAAGCGTACAGCAGGTGATTGTTCCTTCTCCAGTTCAGCCCTTATGAACTCAATGGCCTTATCATCTACAATGAGTTTAGTCATATTGAATACCGAATTCTTTTTTCATAGTACATAAAGTATAACTTTTTTAGTTCAACTTTGTTGGACACCCTGGACAAACTCCAAAGTCTCACGTTAACCCGGCACAAAGAAGAATTTTCTTGTTTCCTCTATCAATGCTTTGAATGTATATTCATTTGAAATAATAGTAACTGGAATTTTATATATATTTAATGTATTGGAAGTTGGATGTCCGATGGCAGCCACAACGATACCCTCATCATTCAATTTCCTGATAACCTCATCCTTAAACCCTATCTGTGATGCCATCCCAAGGAAATTCCGGACCATCATTGAACTGGTAAATACCACAGCATCAACCGTTTTATCCAGAATTGCCTGTATCAGTGCTTCCTGTGCACTCCCCCTTACAGGGCTGGTAATCTCATAGACCTGTGTTTCAAAAACATCGGCACCGGCAGCCTTTAAACCTTCCACCAGTACAGGTGCACCATGGGAACTCCTGGCAATGTCAACCACTTTCCCGTACACATTATTTCTGATGGCTTCAACCAACCCTTCCGAACTGTACGACTCTGGCATGAACGATATCAAAATCCCCTGCTCCAGAGCTGCTTCCCTGGTCTTGGGACCGATAGCAATAGTGGTAAGTCGGTTCAATGCAGCGATAAAAGCATCCCGGTCAGGCACCTTATCCAGCGTATGGTCTATGCCGTTTGCACTGGTAAAAATTACAATATCCGACTGTCCGGCCAGTATCCGGGACACAAACCCGTTAAAATACTCATCCCTCTTATCCAGTATCGCTATCATGGGAGCAGATATAACATCAAATCCGGCCTGCTGGCATACCTGGATGGAATCCTGTTCGTAGCGGACGGGCCGCATTATGGCAACCGTAGGTCTGGTGTCGATGTTGATGTGAGTGCTGGCATCGGAACTGAAAGAGGTACTGGCCATAATTCCCAACAAAACTACCTGAGTTCACCCAGTTCATCATGCAGGGTGACCACGCCACCTATTATGGTAATGGCCGGAGCCTTGACGCCTCTTTCCTCTGCCAGTTTGACAATGTTTTCCAGCGTACCTACTGTGGTCCTCTGGTCGGGCCGGGTTCCCCGCTCGATAAGTGCCACCGGGGTTGCAGGGTCTTTGCCATACTTCATCAGTTCATTCACGTTTCTGGGCAGCATGCTGACTCCCATCAGGATGACTATGGTTCCGCTGAACTTTGCCAGTGCGTCCCAGTCAAGGGCCGAATCTTCCTTTGTGGGGTCTTCATGCCCTGTGATAAATGTCACCATACTGGCATGGTCCCTGTGGGTAACAGGTATGCCTGCATAGGCCGGTGCCGCAATTGCAGATGTGATGCCGGGCACGATTTCAACTTCTATGCCATCTCGTACCAGCACCTGCGCTTCCTCGCCGCCACGTCCGAATACATAGGGGTCGCCGCCTTTCAACCTGACCACCATCTTTCCCTCTTTAGCTTTATCCACCAGTACCTGGTTGATCTGCTCCTGTTTGAGAGTGTGGCTGCCTGCATATTTGCCGGCATCTATCTTTTCCGCGTTTTTTGGCATGCTGGCCAGGATCTGCTCTCCGGGAAGCTGGTCATATACTATGACCTCGGCCTCGTCTATGAGCCTGCGTGCTTTTAGCGTGAGCAGTTCCGGGTCACCCGGACCGCTGCCTACAAGGTATACCTTACCCAGTTTTTTGCTGTTCATATGTTAGTCTCCGATGTATGCACTCATGAATTGAACTCAATTGAATTTCCGACCATTTGATAACATTTCTACCGCCTCACTGACCAGTTCGGCGCCTCCCTGCTCAACAATTTGATGACCCAACCGTTTTGCTTCTTCCTCACACCTATCAAGAGGCACAACCTCGTCCACTTTGACAAACCTGTCGCCTTCCAGTGACAGCACCTCAGCCCGTATCCTCATACCACTGCCCACCCTGGTAGCAAAAGCGGCAATAGGCACCAGACAGCCCCCCCCAAGGATTCCAATTACAATACGCTCAAGCCGGGTCTCAAGATTCGTGGGAGGATGGTCCAGCAGCGATACGGCTTTGTGGCCTTCAGTATCCTTTGGCGTCACCACCACAATGGTCCCCTGGTTGGCGGACGGGCAGAAATTATCAGGGTCAAGCTGCACCACGTCCAGTTCCCAGCCCATACGCTGCAGTCCGGCCTCTGCCAGCAGGATACCATCATACTGACCTTCCTCAAGTTTTCGGCGGCGGGTATTGATATTACCCCGCAGGTCCTGAATATTCAGGTCGGGCCTGTATCTAAGAAGCTGGGCGCGCCTGCGCATACTTGTGGTGCCGATGATAGCCCCTTCAGGCAGTTCATCCAGCGTGGAACCGTCGTTCGTCAGCAACACATCCAGGGGCGAATCACGTTCCAGTACGGCAGCGATGGCCAGTTTATCAGGTCGCTCCGTGGGGATGTCCTTCATGCTGTGGACCGCGATATCGATCTCGCCTTCCAGCATCCTGTCATCCAGTTCGCGCACGAATGCACCCACTCCCGGCACCTCGTGCAGGGGGCGGTCAGTGAAGGCATCACCGCTTGTCTTTATGATCTTGCGCCTGGTATCAAATCCGCGCTCCTTTAGCATAGCAGCTACCTTGTCTGCCTGCGCCAGGGCCAGGGCACTTCCCCGTGTACCGATTATCATTGCTCAGGGCCTCAGGTTCTCTTCATATGCCTTGAGGGTGGCATCAATATCTTCATCAGTATGTGCAGCGGACAGGAAATTGGTCTCGAACTGCGACGGTGGCAGGAACACGCCGCTATCGAGCATCCTGTGGAAGAAATTAAAGTAACCTTCCTTATCACAGTTCAAAGCTTCCTGGTAATTGGCAGGCATCTCGCCAAAGAACACCTTGAACATAGAACCTACACCGCTGACATTGTAGTCCAGTCCCAGGTCGTTCACGGTATCCCGCAACATGGCGCGCAGGCCGTCTGATTTCTGGTTCACCTTTTCGTGTACCTTCTCTTTTTCAAGCACGTCAAGAGTGGCAAGTGAAGCTGCCAGTGACAATGGGTGTCCGTTAAAGGTCCCTGCCTGATACACTTTACCGGCAGGTGATATGTGTTGCATAATATCACGGCGACCGCCTATCACACCAATCGGAAGACCACCTCCCACTATCTTGCCCAGTGTGGTCAGGTCGGGTGAAACATTGTAATATTCCTGTGCACCTCCCATGGCAAGCCTGAACCCCGTTATCACTTCATCAAAGATGAGCAGGACATCATTCTCTTTCGTTACTTTCCTTACCTGTTCCAGATAACCTTCTTCAGGAAGGATCGGGCCGATATTACCCATGACAGGTTCCATGATGAGGGCTGCCACCTCGCCATTATATCCATCTATGGCTTCAACAATGGCATCAATATCATTGTATGGGACCTGCAGGGTATGCTTCGTGAAGTCCCTGGGAACACCCAGAGAATCCGGTGCACCCTGCGTGGTCGCACCGCTCCCTGCCTTTACCAGGACCGCATCATGGGCTCCATGGAACCCGCCCTCTATCTTGATGATCTTGTTCTTGCCCGTATAACCCCTGGCTGCCCGGATAGCTCCCATAGTGGCCTCAGTACCGGTCGACACGAACCTGACCATATCGATACTGAAATAATTGTCACAGATACGTTCTGCAAGTTTCACTTCCATTTCGGTAGGCGTCCCGTAGAGCCAGCCCTGGTCCAACTGGGCACGGATGGCTTCCTTGATAGCCGGATGGTTGTGTCCCAGCATAAGTGGCCCGTATCCCAGACAATAATCGATGTACGTATTACCGTCAACATCAGTGAGTTTTGAGCCGTCGGCACTTTTTGTGTAGAACGGGTACGGGTTTATTGCCCTTACCGGGCTGCTTACTCCGCCGGGGAGCAGGTCCTTTGCTTTGCTGAACAATTGTTTCGATTTTTCGCGCTTCATATGAAATACCACAGGAATGTAGATAACCAAATATTTTTTCTATTGATTCTTTTACAGAACTATGCTCCTAAAATGATAGTTTATACATATATTATATTCGCAGAATACATTCCAAATCTTTTTCATCGATTTGTTGTACAGATTAATCTCGTACTACTGGCAGGATTATGAATATTGTCACGCTCATTTCTCTACTAATTTTCGGTAATACCTGTCCTTTTCACTAAAGATACATCCGCAATAAGGTTGGCGGTACAGTTCCAGGTCCCTGCACAGCTGGTAGGTTTCCTTATACCCGGGACGGTAATCCCGGTAAAAAAAATCCACCCCGTATTCTGATGCAAGACCCTCGCCGATATCTTTTATCATCTCATGTTTCTGGTAAGGGGAAATGAGCAAGGTAGACGTGTACACAGGAATGCCCATGTCAGATGCCTGTCTGGCTGCTGCCTCCAGCCTGAGGGTGTAGCAGAGGTGGCACCTGTCTTCCACTTCAAACGCCTGTTTTATAAATTCTTCAAGCATGTACTCATCACGGTACACCACATCCAGTTTCACGACCTCAGCATACTGCTGCAGTGTCTCCAGCCGGCGACGGTACTCGGTGAATGGATGGATGTTGGGATTATAGAAATAGCCTACCGGCTCGAAACCTTCGTCCCGCAGTGCCCGTACCGTATAGGTGGCGCAGGGGGCACAGCATATGTGGAGCAGCATTTCCATGTTCAGTTCACCAACGTTAATATTCATTGGAACCGAATTATATACTATTGTATTGTGGGCAATATAGGAATTATTGCATTATGGCTATTATTGCGGGGTTGGTAACTATTGGAACTCTCTGATAATGCACAAAAGGTGCTAAGGCGCAGGTACCTGCTAAAAGATGAACATGGCAATGTCACTGAAACGCCTGAGGAAATGTTTTGCAGGGTTGCCGGTTATGTGGCTTCTGCAGATGACCTGTACGGGGACGTGACAGGTTCTGAAGAGGAATTTTACTCAATTATGTCCAATCTTGAATTCCTACCCAACTCTCCTACTCTTATGAACGCCGGTACCCGCATCAAACAGCTTGCAGCCTGTTTTGTCCTGCCGGTCGGTGATTCCCTTGATGAGATATTCGAGACCCTGAAGAATGCAGCTATCATCCACCAGAGCGGCGGTGGTACGGGTTTTAGTTTTAGCAGGTTGCGGCCCAAAGGAGATATCGTTGGCAGTACCGGTGGGATTGCCAGCGGTCCGGTGTCATTTATGAAGGTATTCGATGCAGCAACCCAGGCCATCAAACAGGGAGGACGGAGGCGCGGTGCGAATATGGGTATCCTGAAGGTGGACCATCCCGATATTGTGGATTTTATTTCGGTGAAGCACGAGCCCGGTGTGCTCACTAATTTCAATCTCTCTGTGGGAGTGTCCGATGCTTTCATGGATGCGGTTGAGGCAGGGCAGTCCTTCGGACTGGTGAACCCCCGCAACGGTGAGGTCACAGCGTACAGGGATGCCATCGAGATATTCAAATTCATAGCAGCTTCGGCATGGGAGAGCGGTGAGCCGGGTCTGCTGTTCCTGGACCGTATCAACCGGGATAATCCTACCCCGGGGCTGGGAACAATTGAAGCCACCAATCCTTGTGGAGAACAGCCCCTTTTGCCTTATGAGGCCTGCAACCTGGGTTCAATAAACCTTGAAAGAATGGTTGATGGAGGCAACATTGATTATGATAAACTGGGCCGTACCGTGGATATTTCAGTGCGGTTCCTGGACAATGTAATAGACCTGGAGCAGTTCCCGCTTGAGAATATCGACCGGATGGTTAAGGGAAACAGGAAGATAGGGTTGGGTGTGATGGGGTTTGCAGACATGCTCATCTGTTTGGGTATTCCTTATAATTCTCCTGAGGCTGTGGAACGGGCTGAGGAGGTCATGACATTTTTGTGTAACCGGGCCGTACAGGCATCCGAAGAGATTGCACAGCGCAGGGGTGTATTCGGAAATTTCAGTGGCAGTATTTATGATAGACCTGGCTGGCCAGCGGTGCGCAATTCCACGCGCATTACCATTGCACCTACAGGTACCATTAGCATAATCGCAGGATGCAGCAGCGGTATCGAACCTATTTACGCCGTTTCGTATGTGAAGACCGTAATGGAAGGAGAGAAATTGATGTTCACCAATCCTCACTTCGAACAAATTGCAAGAAGTGAAGGATTCTATTCACCCAAACTGATGGAACGCATAGCCAGCGCCGGCTCCGTCAAGGGTATGCCTGAGGTTCCGGATGCTGTGCAACAGCTCTTCGTCACCTCCCACGATATGAGTTACGAATGGCATATCCGGCTGCAAGCCGCCTTCCAGAAATATGCTGACAATGCAATTTCCAAGACAATCAATTTCAGGCATGATGCTACAAAGGAAGATGTAATCAGGGCTTTCAGGCTGGCATATACGCTGGGATGCAAGGGTATCACGGTGTACCGGGACCGCAGCCGCAGCGAACAGGTGCTGACCACGGTGGACGATGTGCTGCAGGATTGTGATTACTGCGGGGTTGTACTGAACCCCACCTGAAAAAAGACAAAAACGAGGCCTACTTTTTGGCCTCGGCGTATGCCACTACGGTCTCTTTTACTCCCTACCCGAATGCAACCACTACTGCGAATCTCCAGGCCAGTGGTCCCAGGAATACAGAGAAGATACTGGTCCTGATCAGCATGGTATCAAGGGAAAGCAGGAATACCAACAGGAAAAGAAAACCTCTAAGAAGCGGCAGCATCATATCAGCTTCCTTTACATTCATCCCTTTCATGGCAGACTGTACATAATCCATGAGGAAATCGATGACCAGTGACCTTTGGCATAATCACTTGCAGTCCTGACATCTATTATTATGGTCCCAGTATCATCAATGCGGTCTTTCAGCATTTCCACACTGATCAGGTCCGGATTCGATTTTTTACCCATTTTCAAACCCCTTTTTCGCTATTTCACACAGACCATATTTTAGTCCCTTGTATACCCCTATTCACTCGATCTCAAGTGGTTCTTTTCGTGGCAACTGCCTTTTGAACTCATCTTGTTCATCCAGTCTGGATCTTCGAACAGGGCATATACGACCCCCATCAACTAACATTATTACATGTATCATTCTTCTTCATATTTTTTTCTCTTTGGTGGCTTTTTCTGCTGGCATTCAAATGAATACGTGAACATTCATACATTAAATAGTATGAATTAGACAAAATAATTACATCTTAGCAGAAGATGTACAAACTCATCTCACTCTGAAAAAAGAAATTTTTAACAAGGGAGTCCTGCCTCAACTTTGAACTATATACCAGATTAATCCACCCAATGTTGAGGTATTCTGTTATCAGTTAATACAATTCAGACCAATTATTTAGTTTAACGAAGTGTGTATTATATGGACAAAATATTTAACTACGGTATAAACATTACATCAAAAGGGTGAGTACCATGAATAAATACTTCCGAATCCTGGCACTTGTAGTGATAACTTCCTTTACCTTTGGATGCACCGGCCAGCCGCCCGGTGAATCTCTGGATATCAAAGGTTCGGACACTCTTGTCCAGCTGGTTGCAGATATGGCCCAAACCTATATGGAAAATAATCAGGGGACTGATGTATTGGTCACCGGCGGTGGTTCCGGCACAGGCATCGCAGCTTTGATAAACGGTGAGATCGATATTGCCATCTCGTCCCGCTCAATAACGACAACAGAAATTGATACAGCCAGGAAGAAGGGTATTGAGCCCTGGGAATTCATCATTGCCAGGGACGGACTGGCCGTGATTGTGAATTCGGACAATCAGCTCAAAAACCTCACACTGGAACAGATAGGAGCTATCTACAGGGGCGATATCACCAACTGGAACCAGCTCGGTGGTGCTGACCTGGAGATAACACTGTACGGCAGGCAGAGCACATCAGGTACATACGAGTTCTTCCTGGAGCACGTGGTTAACTGGCAGCAGACCCGGAAAAATGATTATTCTCCCAAAATGCGCAATATGGAAGGTAACAAGGCAATAGCAGATGCAATTACCGCTGACCCCTCAGGCATAGGATATATAGGGATAGGTTATGTTACTGATAAAATACAGGTAATTTCTGTAGCCAGGGACACCTCGTCAGAATATATTTCCCCGCTGGAGGAGAACAATATCGAGAACGACCTGTACCCCATAACCAGACCCCTGTTCCAGTACACCAGCGGAAAACCTGATAAGGACAGTCTGCTGTATGCTTTTATCAGGTTCGAACTGAGTGAATCAGGACAGGATATCGTACGACGTTCCGGATTCTATCCAATAAATAAGGATGACAGGGCACAGAACCAGGACAAAATTTCAGACATAGAAGGGTAACACCCCAATATTTTTCTAAAATGCAGCACATAGCTGGAAATAACATCTCCATGGGTTAGGGGGGATAACAGTTACTAAAGGTTCTATACAATTCAGACAAAAAATAAAAGAAAGGCTCATTGCATGGTTCTTCGCAATAAACGGCATATCCACCATAGTCTTAGTCCTTGGCATCTTTATATTTCTTGCACTCACCGGGCTGCAGGCATTTACCCAGATCTCCCCTTTAGAGTTCTTTTTCAGTACAGACTGGAATCCAACATCCTATGTACAGCCCAGCTGGGGCATTCTGTCGCTGGTGGTGGGGACCCTCTATATCGCCGGTTTCTCCCTCATCATTGCCGTACCCCTTGGTGTGGCGTGTGCCATATATCTTGCACAGATCGCATCACCTTCGGTCAGGGAACTGCTAAAGCCTGCCATAGAGATGATCGCAGCCCTTCCCAGCGTGGTATTGGGGCTGCTGGGGCTGTTAGTACTTGCCCCGGCAGTTGCAGATTTTTTCGGACTGAGCAATGGACTGAATGCATTCACAGCATCCATACTGGTAGCCATAATGGCCCTTCCCACCATAATTAGCCTCTCAGAGGATGCCATAACCTCGGTACCAAAAGGATATACTGAGGCCAGCCTGGCCCTGGGTGCCAACAATTGGCAGACCATCAGAAATGTGGTGGTACCATCTGCCATGTCAGGTATCATAGCTGCTGTCATGTTGGGACTGGGGCGTGTGGTGGGTGAGACCATGGTGGTGCTTATGGTGGCTGGGAATGCCAGGGCTTTTCCTGCCGGTTTTTTTGACCCGGTCCGTCCCATGACTGCAACCATCGCTATAGAGATCAAGGAAGTGGTCGTGGGAGACCTGCATTACCAGGCACTGTATGCTGTGGGTCTGGTGCTCTTTGTCATGACTTTTATTGTGAACTTTGCAGCAGACCTCTATCTACACAGGCAGGAGGGGAAGATGTGAAGAACCACGTTAAACAGAAACTGTATTTCAACCTTTTCCGGCTCACTGGCCTTGTCAGCCTGGGGATCCTTGTAATAGTGCTACTCTATATTACATACCTGGGATCAGGGGTCATAAGTTTTCGTTTTCTCACCCAACAGTGGGTGAACCGCGATATTACAGCCGGCGGGATCTACCCTGCCATCGTGGGAACTTTTTATCTGGGACTGGGGGTGGCAGTGTTCAGTATACCTGTAGGAGTAGCCTGTGCTGTCTATCTAAATGAATACGCAGGCCATTCATTCCTGGTCCGGATGATCAAGCTGGCCATTCGAAATCTGGCAGGAGTGCCATCCATTATCTACGGGTTGTTCGGGTTCGCAGTATTTGTCCAGATGCTGAATTTTGGGACCTCTATCATTGCAGCCTCACTTACCCTCTCAGGTATGACTATCCCCTGGGTGATCACTGCCAGTGAAGAATCCCTGAAAACTGTACCCCAGTCTTTTCGGGACGGCGCATATGCTCTGGGTGCCAGCAGATGGCAGGCCGTTCGCACGAATGTGCTGCCCTATGCAGCATCGGGCATGATCACAGGTTCTATTATCGGACTGGCCCGGGCTATGGGTGAAACCGCACCCATTATCGTGGTTGGGGCAACCTTTTATATGCGGGGACTGCCCAATTCTCCCTTTGATAAGTTCATGGCCCTGCCGTATCACCTGTTCATCCTTACCACCCAGCATGTTCACCCCCAGGCCCAGGCATATGCGGCAGGCACGGCACTGGTGCTGGTGGTGTTGATATTTTCCATGTCATTCATTGCAATGTTTGTTCGATACAGGTACAGGAATAGGAAGGACTGGTAGATGCTGGAAAATGACGAAATAATACTACAAAGCACTGGTTTGAACATCTGGTTCGGCTCCAAGCAAGCTATAAAAAATGTTGACCTGAAAATAGCCAAACATAAGATCACTGCTATTATCGGACCTTCAGGCTGTGGTAAATCCACGTTCCTGCGGGCATTGAACCGGATGAACGAAGTAATTCCCATATCCAGGACACAGGGAAGCGTATTCTATAACGGCCAGGATATTTATTCATCTGATGTGGACGTGGTGGAGCTGAGGAAGAACGTGGGTATGGTATTCCAAAAACCCAATCCTTTCCCTAAATCCATTTATGAGAACATTGCCTATGGACCAAAGATACATGGGATAAAGAATAAGACCCAACTGGATGCCATCGTGGAAGAAACGCTGAAATCCGCCGCTTTATGGGATGAAATAGAAGATCGGCTCCATTCCTCGGCCATGGGTTTGAGCGGGGGACAGCAGCAACGGTTGTGCATTGCGAGGGCCATGGCAGTAAAGCCGGAAATAATTCTCATGGATGAACCGTGCTCAGCCCTTGACCCCATATCTACTGCCAAGATAGAAGACCTGATGGCCGAATTGAAGCAGGATTATACCGTTATCATTGTAACGCACAATATGATGCAGGCAGCAAGGGTCAGCGATTATACCGCATATTTCCTGCTGGGAGAACTTATCGAATATAGTGAAACAAAAGATCTATTTGAATATCCTAAGGATAAACGTACGGAAGATTATATTACAGGGAGATTTGGATAATGGTCAGAAAAGTATTCCAAATGGAAATGAACCGTCTGGAAACAGATGTTATTAGAATGGCGCAGCTCACCAGGGATGCAGTCAGTTTATCAGTGGATTCCCTCAGGAACCAGGATGTTGAGATGGCAGCCAGGGTTATCGAACTGGAAGAAAAGAGCGATGTTCTCAATATTGAGATCAGCGATCGCGGTATGATGTTGACTGCCACCCAGCAACCGGTCGCCAGGGATTTGAGGTTCTTATCCTCGATGATGAAGATATCTGATTCTTTTGAGCGGATTTGTGATTATACTGAGAAGATAGCAAGGATCACCATAAAATCTGCACATAAACCGTTACTGAGGCCATTGGTTGATATACCAAGAATGTCAGAAAATATCCAGAAGATGATCGACCTGGATATCGATGCCATACAAAATCGAAATGCAGGACCAACTGAGCGGCTATCACCGCTGGATGATGTAATTGATGCCCTGTACCAAACGCTATACACTGAATTGCTTAATTTTATGATTAATGACACAACTACCATAGATGATGCCACTGACCTGCTGTTTGTAGCCCGTTATCTTGAAAGGATAGGGGACATCACATGCAAGATAGGGTCCATGATCGTGTTTATGCTGGAAGGGAAGCGGGTCTGGATAAAATAAGGATTGGATCTGCTTTTGCTTGTTACCGCTACCTTTGCATATGTATCAATATAGTATAACCAGCCATGCTGCTATATAGATGTGAAAAAAATAAAAAAAGTTGAACAGTTTAAAAAATAAACAAACCGGTGATAAAACTTTTATTCAACTATTAGTCTTTAAATGCTCCTCCCAGAACACCGCTTGCCGACAATATTGCTGCTGCCAGCACTGCAAAATTTGCATCCAATCCCGGACCGAAGAAAAGATCGCTGCCAATCTTTACAACCATTAACGTTATTCCGAAATATATTATCGTTACTATTATTAGTAATACCGATGCGAATATTACTAACAAAGTTGATTCTAGACTATCTCTAATTCCCATAAAATCACCACATAAAATATGTTGTAATGAGATAAATAACTATGTTTCAATTATGGGGTCTCGGTTGTGATGTGACCCTTTTTTGAAAGTACAGAATTTCACAGGTTCAGGTAGAATTTGATTCTCACGGCCAATACATATATGAGAATAACAGGAATTACATATTTTACCATCACAAACACGATTTTGCTGGCATTCCATTGTGTGTTCTTTTTCATCTGGTCCTTCATGACGCCGTTGTCCATGAAACAGGTGACTGAAACTGAAATGAGCAATGCTGTAACCATGAGTCCTATAGATCCGAATAACGTGTCCAACAGGTCGAAAACAGGAGTATTGAACAGTGTAAGCTTCATCCCTGAATAACTTAAAGCGGAAGGGAAGCCCAACACCAGGATGACAAATGTCAAAATGGATGTGGCTTTATTTCGGGTCATTTTCAATTCGTCTACAAGGGTGGACACGCCCACTTCAAGCATGGAAATGGCAGAGGTCAGTGCAGCAAAGAACAGCAGGAGGAAAAACACTGCAGCCAGCAGGAACCCATATGGCACCTTATCAAAGATAATCGGGATAGTAGAGAAAGCAAGTTTTGGTCCTGCTGCTGGTTCGAATCCAAATGAAAATACTATGGAGAATACAACCAGTCCGCTGATAAAGGATATAAGCAGGTCCGAGATAGTGATTATTATTGAATTATTGGGAATACTTATCTTTTCATCAAGATAGCTTCCATAGGTCAGCAATATCCCTGAACCCACTGAAAGTGAAAAGAACGCCTGCCCAAAAGCCGCAGCCCAGACAGAATAATCAGAAAGTCTTGAAAAATCAGGTGTCAGGTAAAATGAAATGCCTTGAAATGCATTAGGAAGGGTGAGAGCGTAAATTACCATCCCCATTAATAGAATTACAAGAGCCGGAACCATTATCTTACTTGTTTTTTCGATACCCCCTTTTATTCCCTTCATGACAATGTAGGATGTTACAAGTGTTACTGCAACGAAAAAAATGGGTGAATAATATGTCAGAGTGAACTCATCAAAGATGATCTTTTTACCCAGTAATGTCAGTATAAGATAAGCAATGGTCCAGCCTGTGACCACCAGGTAATAACTTAGCACTACGATGGAAACTATTACGACAATGATTCCCACCCACCTGAGCTCGCCTTTGATCTTCTTCATGGATGAGACCACTGAACCTTTGAATTCCCGACCAACTGAGAATTCCAGCATCATAAGAGGCAAACCAAGGACAAATATCGCAATAAGATATGGGATTAAGAAAGCTCCCCCACCATTTTGGCCAACAATGTAGGGGAATCTCCACACGTTGCCAAGACCCATTGCAGAACCAATACCTGCAAGTAAAAATCCTGTTCTTGAACTCCATTTTTCTCTGGCCATTTTTCTATCCCCGTATTAATAAGAATTTATCAGATTTTTTTTAATATGTTGTTAATATCTGCTTTGATCTCGTTTGCCAGTTTTTTAGCAGCGTCCCCGGTCTGGTCCACCAGTGTGTCTATCTTCGCAATAATATTGTAAATCTCATCTTTAACATCAATGGATGTAATGACTTTAACTATTGATGTTAAATCAAATTTCAATTTGGTTCCCAGTTTGGTGGCTTCAATGCCTGTCTTTTCGGCCAGCTCGTCCAGTTCACTGACCAATTTTGCCATGCGGTCCTGGAGAGCCACCCTTGCTTTGATAGAATCCAGATCGGTTTTTATCTCTGTTGTTAATTGTTTTGCTGAACTGCCGGTTTTATCCACCAGATCGTCTGCCTTTTTTGTCAGATTCTTGATATCGTTCTTAAGATTTATAGATTTTACAGATGAAGCGACCGAATCCAGTTCTGTTTTAATTTTACTATTAATCTTCTTTGCTTCCTCACCAGTACTTGCTGCCAGTTTATCAATATCCTGACGGATATCTTCCAGAATTCTTAACATGTTCCTTTACTCCCTGGATTTCAGAATGTTGGTTCAAACGATTTAATAGTTGCGATTCAACCTAACTAACCACTCTTTGAATTACTGTGCAAATAGATGCAACCTTAAGGGTTCAAAATCAAATATTATTTTACTAATATATGAATTTATCCAGAAGTGGAAGCTGTAAAAAAGTTTGGTGTTGTTAATTTTTCGCTACAAATCAGGATAATTTGTAGTTGACAAAATATTTATATAAGAAAAATCAACCTTTTACAAGTTAGGGGATATTCGTCCTAATCTGGAGTGGTTATTATGGAAACACGTCTTGAAACATCTTCTGGAACTGGGAGATTCGAGAAAGAAATAACAGCTATTAATGATACAATTTCTGAGTCCGGATCGGGGAGAATATCGAACATCGCAATAATAGCCGAGCCATTTGCAGGCAAGACCACCCTGATAAATGAAATAGAGATGAAGAACCCTGACAGGACAGCAAGGTTATCTTTTTCGTCATTGGTAAAACACAGGGATGAAATCGCTATACCTGAAGGTTCAATTGTAATAGTAGATGATTGCCAGTACCTTTATATGCGAAAGATTGGGGGATTCGATGTTCTTGAAGATTTCCTGGTAATGGCTGCTGAATCACAAAACCTGTTCATCACTACCTGGAACCTCTATTCATGGACATATCTTGACGAGGTCATGGATTTGGCAGTGCATTTCCCGGTGCAGATAAAGCTCCCGAAATTACCTGCCGATGCTATTAAAAATATAATCCATTCCAAATATGGAGACGGGGAGATACAGTTTGCAGGAGAAGTGGTATCAAAAAAGAAAATAATTGAACATGTCAAACATCCCGTCACACTGAAACCCTTGAAAAAGGAGATCAACCTTCCTGGCATTAGAATACATTTTGATCTTTTAGATATCTGGTTCTTCAGAAAGCGTGAAATGATGACAATTGAGGATATCATTTACAGGAGAATTAACAATATCTCGAATGGAAATCCCGGTGTTGCTAAAGTGATTTGGGAAAACAGTCTCCAGTATCCCGTGATCAAACCTGAATTTATCAATGATATTTCATATGAATTCAGGCTCAAACATAAAGAAGCATTCGTGTTGAGCATTATCGTATCAATGAAATCCATAGGTAAGGAAGAATTGGATGATATAGCAGGGTTCCAGACAGTTCATATATTATCCACTTTATCACGGCAGGGATTGATCAAGATGGAGGACGGCCAATTCGGGATAAGGCCCGAAGCATTGAAGAGCACTGTGGAATTCTTAAAAAAATTACGCCTGGTGTGGTAATATGGCAGATAACAATCTTATTTATCCTTCACTTGATGCTACTATAGTCCTGAACATTGCCTTTACCATCCTCCTTGCATATCTGCTGGTCAGGATCATCACATTCCTGCTCACCCATTTATCTGAACGGGCATTCCAGTATCGGATTACAATAAAAATGCTGATACCGCTCTTGAAATTCTCGATATATGGGTTTACACTTTACGTTATTCTTGCCAGGATCCTGGTGGTAACATCCGAACAGCTGTGGGGTTTTGGGGTGCTGCTGGGTGCAGCCATCGGGTTTGGCCTTAAGGACCTGTTTGCGGGAGTTATAGGGGGAATCCTCATCAGTCTGGGAAAACCCTATCAGGTTGGCGACAAGATCAGGATAGGGGAATACTATGGTGAAGTAAAGGATATTGGGCTCATATCCACCACCCTGGTAACACCGGACGATAATCTTGTGTCCGCACCCAATTATATGGTCTTCACCCAGCCGGTGGCCAGTGCCAATGCCGGGAACCGTGAAATGATGGTGGTCATCGACCTGTATGTAGACCACGATGCTGATGCCGGTCTGGCATTTAAAATTCTGAAAGAAGCAGTGATAACTTCAATGTACGTTTATATATCCAGTAAGCATCCAGTAACCATACTTATCAAGGAATACCCCTATTATAGAAGGCTTCGGGCTAAAGCATACGTGACAGACCTCAGGTATGAGTTCCAGTTCGAATCCGATGTTACCAGGAGATCCCTGGACGAGTTTACATTGAAAGGGATAAGAGCACCACGGATCATGGTGATACCTGGCGGATCAGGACCTGGGTGATTTTAAAAAGTTTTTCATGTTATCCCCCATCCCCTCATCATGCAGAACCAGTTCCATATGGGGATATGCTATCTCCACTTTATCCTTATTTTCAGGATTGTTGAATTCCTCCAGCACCTTCCTGTACACCTCGGTCCTGATGGCAGGTACCAGTTTGGGAAGGCACATCACCCTTACGGTCACCGTTACGCTGGAGTCTGCAAATCCCACTCTGAGCACAGGCTCTTCCAGGGCGAACTCCACCTGTACGCTCTCAGGTGTCTTGACCCGCATCAACCTCGCTGCCTGCTTCATCTCCTCACCTGCTACCTCTTTGGCAGCGTTAAAGATTATCCGCTCAGCCAGGCCAAGGTCACTCTCATACGTCACACTGACGGGTATTGAGAGCCAGACCTGGGGGATATCGTAGGAATAGTTTATGATGGGTTCCAAAAAAACGACACTGTTCGGGATGATCACGTTCTTGCCAGTAACGGTCTCGTCCCCGGTCACGTCCTTGAGCACGGTGAACAGCATAGTGATGTTCTCTACATCACCAAGAATGTCATTGCTCTTGATATAGATCCTGTCACCTATCTTGTAGGGACGCTTAACCATGATCAAGAACCATGCTGCAAAGCTCAGTATCACCTGCTGGAGCGCAAAGGCCAGTCCCGCACCCAGTAAGCTCAAAGAGATCCCGAGTGATGAAAAATTTCCCAGTACACCGCTGATAATTATTATCAATGCAAGGAACCATACAAAATAGATATAGAGCATCCGGACAACTTTCCATTCCCCTGATTTGAAATGTGGTTTGACAGCCCGGTTCAATATGGGTAATGAGATTTTCAGGAATATTTTGACAATGAACAGGGTTATGATCACGAACGAAAATTTTGGCAATAACAGTTCGAACACGCTGGTGAATGTCGACACATCAATATATATCCTCCAGTAGATAATAAGGAGTACAATGGCCAGGACAAGCCCCAGAAACCACAGGACATCCATTTTTATACTGCGGTGCTCATTTTCAGTTATAATGCATTCCCCTCATCGTCTCATTTTCGTGCACAAGAAAAAGAGAATGGTCATTTCTCCATCCTCACAGCCGGGAACCCTACGATCTCATAGGTTGCCGATGCGATCTTAATATCTTTTTCCTTGAGAAAAGCATCAAGTATCTTTTCATTCAGCAGATGCTTATTTGTCCTGCGGCGGCGCGGATCGACCACATATCTGAGTTGCATATCGATCCAGTTATCAGTGATCTGGGTATATATCTTGCTTTCAACATCAGCAGGAGTTATCAGGTATTTATCTCCCATATCCTTGAGTTCTTTTTTTGCAGATATCTCAAACTCCTTCGTGACATCATTCGCGATATCAACTGCAATTGTCTGGGCTTTTCTCCAATTACTATCATACGTCAGCATAAGATGTATCTCATCCCAGATAAAAGAGAAATCCCTGGTATAATTCTTCACTGTCTTGTTCAGGATGAAACTATTGGGCAACTGGATGATCCTTCCTGAATACTGGTCCCCGTCAACCCATTGCCTGATCTCCATTATTTTCGTGTTAAATACATTGATATCCAGTACATCTCCCATGTCGGTTTCTATCTGTATCCTATCTCCTGCCCTGAAGGGTCCTGAGAGAAAAATAATGAGCCCACCGGCCAGGTTTTTTAGTACATCCTGGAGTGCAATCGCAATACCCGCACTTATTATCCCATATGCAACTATTAATGAAGTAGTTTCCTTGAACCATACAGCTATCAATGCTCCCATTGCGATGATTGCAATAATGGTTGAGACGGCTTTTTTAAAGGCATATCGTTCTTTAATTTCCTGTATCTGTCTTTTAATAATGATGCTGGTGAAATAGTTTGCCAGATAGCCAACCAGTAGTATGATTGTAGACTGCAGGAACTTGCTCAATTCCTGGCTGTATTCACTAAGATAGTCCGTAAAATAATTGATATATATTGTAATTATCGCCAATAAGCTTAATAAAAAGATGTATAATTCTCGATTCGAATTCATCAGTAGTTAATTCACATGCCCGAATATGAAGTTTATGAGGATTGTGATTTTTTTGATTGCTTTTAGGAATACAACGCTATCAAACCCGTATAATAAAACATTTATAATGTGGTGTCAATGAATATACCATGTACAGAGATGGTGAATAATGTCCCGATTTTTCAAAACATCAAAGAAAGTTGGTCTTCCTCCTGGTACTCTTCAACATATCGGGGAAAAAAAAGCAGAGACGGTAAAGATTTCCATCTTGGATTATGATGAGACGAATCTGGAAGAGAAGGTAGCAAAGACTGTTGAAGAATGTTTTCCCTTTAAGGAGAAGCCCACTGTCACCTGGATAAATGTGGATGGGCTCCACCAGGTGGATATCATTGAAACCATAGGGAAGCATTTTGATGTCCACCCCCTCATCATGGAAGATATTGTCCACACTGACCAGCGTCCAAAAATGGAGGACTTCGGACATTACATTTTTATCGTAATGAAAATGCTCCAGTTCAACGAATCGAACAATGAAATTATGGGGGAACAGATAAGTCTTATCCTCGGTAACAACTTTGTGATATCCTTCCAGGAAATGGAAGGCGATACCTTTGATCCTGTACGGGAAAGGATCAGGAATTCCAAAGGCCGCATCCGGAAAATGGGTCCTGATTACCTGGCCTATGCCCTGGTCGATTCCATTGTTGACAATTATTTCCTGATACTTGAGAAACTGGGTGAAAGAATTGAGGATAGAGAAGAGGAACTGGTCACCAATCCCATACCTGAGACCCTGCAAACCATTCACGAAATGAAACGGGAGATGATATATCTTCGTAAATCGGTCTGGCCGTTGCGTGAATTGATCAGCGGACTGGAAAGAGGCGAGTCAACGCTTATCCTGGATTCCACAACCGTCTACCTGAGGGATGTGTACGACCATACCATCCAGGTCATAGATACCATCGAGACCTTCAGGGATATGCTTTCAGGCATGCTGGATATCTATCTCTCAAGTGTGAGCAACAGGATGAACGAGGTCATGAAGGTGCTGACCATCATAGCCACCATATTCATCCCCCTTACCTTTTTCGCAGGGGTATATGGGATGAACTTTGAATACATGCCTGAACTGGGGTGGCAGTGGAGCTATCCATTGCTCTGGGTAGTGTTCATCGGCACAGGTTTTTCAATGTTCTTGTTCTTCAAACGGAAACGGTGGTTATAAATAAGACCGACATACCCATTAAAACTGTGTGATATGTGGTCGTTGTGGGACTACAATACATGATACTTCATTCAAATAAAGCATAATTGTTATATTACCTGCATACAATAATGTCAGCAATGTATGGGTCGTATGATATTCCGTTAAAGATTGAGCATGAAAGTTTCTCTCTTTCAATTGAAAAGGCTGGAAACTTGCATATATACAAACGAGAAGTTTTTTATGGAACTGAAGAGAAGGTCCTGTTGTTCGATGATGCAAAGATCATATTGAATCCCATCGAGCCGGTGAATAAACCCAAGAATATTACCGCATTTTTGCTTATAGAATTTGAAAAGCCCTTTGTAGTAGGACCGGGCACATCCAATCCTGTCTATATAAAATTCCCTATCGAAATAGGTGTTTTTATATCAAATAACAAACAATTTGAAATTCTTGATGTCCTCACGCTGGTTAAACAAAAGTTCACCCTGTACGGTGACCCGGCCAGAGGTATGATATGCAAATACTGGAAGAGTGAGGTCTATCCAGGCATTCCTGAAGCTGACCCGATGATGGAAGGAGTCATGGAGGTCAAGATCGAGAATACAACATCCCGCTGGATCGAAATATCAAAAGCCGTGTTCAATGCGTATGATATGAGGCTTTATTATAATAATGACATGGTTTCCATGAAGTCCAAAATGAAGATAATGGGCGAACAGATAGCAAAAACGGTTTTTTTCAATTCCCCGATTAGAAACGAGATGGAAAAATCCATCGAGCGCTATACTGCGGGTAAAGTCTCAGTAATGGGTCCGAAATTCATGATGGAGGGGGGTCTATGAACGTTACTGACGTTTTTAGCTCCATACCTGGCGGGGATGGCCCGGTCTTGAAATTCCTCATAGTCCTTCTGACCATTATTGGAGCAGTCTTTGTCAGTAAGGTAGCCACGATCTATCTCAGAAGAACTCTCAAAGAGAAGATGAGCAAAGACCACCTGGAGATCATTCTCAAATTAACCTCATACTCAATCATTATTGTCGCTATTTTATTCTTCATGCTTCCGGCCCTGAATGTTGAACCCTCAAGCATACTTGTGGCTGGCAGTGTTGTTGGTTTCATTATAGGTTTTGCCAGCCAGAATATCGTAGGCAACATGGTATCGGGTTTGTTCCTGATGACCGAGAGACCCATAAAGGTGGGCAATATCGTGAACATAGATGGAAATTCAGGCACAGTAGAGGATATTACCCTGATCTCCACCATTATCAGGACCTATGATGGATTATATGTGAGAATACCAAACCAGACAGTGTTCACAACGACCATTACCAATTATGTGGCCAATGTGGCCAGAAGGTTCGATTATGTGGTGGGGATACGCTACAACGACGATGCTGACAAGGCCATAGAGATCATCAAAAATATCATCGAAGATCATCCTTTTACCCTCAAGAACCCATCGCCCGTTGTGTTCGTGGATAATCTGGGGGATAATGCGGTCAATATTGTTGTCAGGATATGGGCGCCCAGTACCGATTGGTATGGAGCTAAGACCGAGCTTCTCTGGATAATGAAGAAAACTCTGGAGGAGAACGGCATGGAGATCGCTTTCCCGCAGCGCACATTATGGTTCGCCAATGAGCTGCAGAGCAAGCAGATAGATAAAAAAGAAGTACCATCTGGTAATGGATAGGAATCAACAATGGCTCTTCGTCAGATTGAGATATTTATTCCCTCAAAGGAAGAATATCGCGTTCAGGACGCGTTGAAAGACTTACCGGTCCTGGGAATATGGCAGGAAAGGTTTTCAAAGGATTTCATCCAGATAATAATACTTCTTGATGCAGAGACTAGTGAATTCGTTCTTGATAGATTGGAACAAAATATATCCCTGGTGGAAGGATACAGGATAATAATTCTTCCTGTTGAGGCCACTCTGCCAAAACAAAAACCATTACATGAAAAAGTACCTGAGAGGGAAGAACCGGTCCTGGAAGATAAAACCAATGAAAAACCCGCCAGGATAAGTCGTGAAGAACTCTATTCTGATATTGAAGAGACCATCAATCAGACCAGGATATTTATTGTCCTGGCCTTTTTATCTTCTGTGGTTGCTGCTATTGGCATCCTGCAAAATAATGTTGCTGTTATTATAGGCGCAATGGTTATCGCCCCCTTACTGGGCCCGAACGTTGCACTCTCGCTTGCAACCACTCTTGGTGATATTGACCTGGCCAAACGGGCCCTGAAAGCCAATATTAAGGGTATACTTACTGTCCTTTCATTTGCTGTAATTCTGGGATTTGTGTTTAAGGTAGACCCGAATATCCCCGAACTGATTTCCAGAACAAAAGTCACTTTCGGTGACATTATTCTCGCCCTTGCCGCAGGCAGTGCAGCTGCGCTGTCATTGACCACAGGCGTTCCAAGTGCCCTTATCGGTGTCATGGTTGCTGTGGCCCTGCTCCCGCCGCTTGTTGTTTTCGGGTTGTTGCTGGGGCAGGGAGAATGGGTATTGGCAACGGGGGCACTGCTTCTGGTGCTCACGAACGCGATATGCATAAATCTTTCAGGTGTTGTGACCTTCCTGATACAGGGAATACGTCCCCGCAAGTACAGGGATGCAGACAGGGCCAAAAAGGCGACAATAATTGCTCTTATTCTGTGGACATTTCTGTTGATATTGCTCGGAGTATCGATTGTTCTTTCGCAGAAATGGTAAAACATTCACGTAACTTGTTCCAGCAGGTACATCATGTCCGTAATCCGGAACAGGTGCACTGTACTCTTTCCTGTCAGACCTGCCTCTATCCTGTTCCTTACATCCCAATAGTCATCTGGTTCCACATGAAAACGTATTACAGCCTTCCCCACTCCATTCTTCCTGAGAGAATGGTTTATTGAGTTACAGTCGAATGCGACCCTGTCAATCACACGATATCTATTCTTAAAAAATGGTGAATCAATGTTCGATTCCGAGGTTAAGAGGCTCCGCCTGGCATCGATCTTTACGAGGCTCATATCAATGTTCAATTCGGCTGCAAGCTCCCCCAGCAGTCCCGCCTTCACCACAGCAGGGTCTGGCTCAAAAGCATAGGTCAGAAGTTCGTTAACCTCTGGTATTCCGGTCGGTGCTGCTTCACCCGACTTCAGCCTGTAATACATATCCCCTTGCAATACCACAGCCGACCTTTCACACTCCTTCAGAGGCCCGAAGTACAGCGTCAGCCTGTTCAGTTGCCCATCCAGGCTCAGGTACTCCCTTTCACAATCAAAATCGATCCGCTCGGGCGGCATCTGTGGCGGTGCCTCGAAAGCGAAGCTGCCGGTAACATCCCTGTACGCCTCCAGCACCTTTGGTATCCCGGGTCGCAGGTTATCGGTCTGCCGCATATCTTCAGTGGCAGGCCGGGCCGGGTCGCTGAAAATAATGTCGGCATCGGCAAGTTGTTCCATCACCTGCGGCGACAGGGCATCACCCTCAATAAAGGTGATATTGTCAACGCCATACACTCCCGCATTACGGCGGGCGCACTCAAGCCTTTCACCGTCTATATCCACTCCATAGACCCTGCCGCATTCCTCTGCGAAGCAAATGGTCTGCCCCCCGATACCGCAACTGATGTCAGCCAGCACACCGCACGTAAGCCTCCCGGCCCGGTAGCTGGCCACTATTTCAGGCGTGGCGAATCGCACTCCATCACCGCAGGTATATACAGGCTTGCTGAACTTGGGGCTTCTTATTCGTTTCATTGGTCAACCTTAATTGTTTGCTAACTCTACAACTTGCTTATTTGTGTGATTCTCTAAATCTTCTTTATTCAAATAAGACTGATAATCTACCTTTTTAGTCAGAGTATTTTTGATTAATCCTTGATTTGTTTATTTAATTTCTTATCAGTTAAGTGAAGATAATTCTCATTTGAAACAATGGATTTACCTGTTTTTTGCTCTATTTCTTTGCGGGTATTCTTTGCAATAGTACCACCTTCAAGAGCAGAATCTTTGCATTCACTAAATCCCTGCGAATCTTTTGAGATTGTGATGTCTGTTGTTGCTTTTTCGCCAACCATTGTAAGGATCAACTCCCAGTCATTCATATGGTCTCTAAGGTTCTGGTTGTTTTTTTTTACCTTTTGAATTTTTTATATTCACCGACTGTTTTACCAAATGTAGCTTTCGATATCTCATTGGTAAGTATCGCAAAGTCTTTTTGCTGCTGAATGTCCCTGTTTTTCCATTCATCTGTCAAATCCTGCCTGATTGCTATGCCCCGGAGTCTCTTTTCAATCCATTCCGCAGGGTATCCTTTAAGCTCGTAATAGTCCTTGACTCTGTCCTGTGCAATTTCGGGGTTTTCTATTTCCTGCACCCGTTCATAACCGACTTTAGCGAGCCACCTTTTGAATGGTTCGACTTTTGGGGATGAGATGGACTGGATTACCCTGAACATGGACTCTGTATTTGCGCAATCTGTGCTGTAGTATTTACCATCAGATGATGGCAGTTTCAGTTGTACGATTATTTCGTACAACTGGAATCCTTCCTCATCAAGCTTGATTTTTAGATCAGACCAGTATCTTCTAGGTATGGAACTGTCTGTTAAGGCTCCCACTATATCAACAACTGAAAAATACCATTGTCTGTCGTGCCAGATTCTTCTTATTTTAGCACTCTCAAAAACTACAAGTGCATCATTTGAGTCCATTTTATTCCACCTGAAGGGATTATCCTGTATTGCTAAGTTGGTGTCAGGGATTAAAAAGACTGGGGGAGCAGAGTGAAAGTAATTTAATAAATTATGTTTGCTGAGTCCAGCTCATGTCCCCTCATTGAACCCCGCGACAATCTGTATCTCTTCGGGGGTCAGGTCGTAGAGTTTATAGACGAGCTGGTCGATTTGGTTTTCAAATCCTGTTTTATTTTCAAGTTTTCTCTTTTTAGATCTGGGATGTCCTTTTGCACTACTTGCCATGTCAACTCCAGATCAGTTCCGAAGTATTTATGGATAAGGACATCTCTCATACCGGCTATTTTTTTCCATGGAACATCAGGATAATTGTTCTTAACTTCGGTAGGTAAATTCTTGAAAGCTTCTCCTATGATTTCTATTCTACGAATAATCGAATCCTGAAGTTGAACTGATTCAATGAAATCACTGAATGTTTTATTTGCGGTATAATTTTCAATAAGTTCAATACTCTCTAAAATATGGTCTATAAATACTTAGGAATCTTTTTTCATAGTATCACTTCCTGTTCGCGAAGTATCCTGTCCTTTAAAAGAGGATGCAGAGAATTGTATGTAAGAACATCAACCTTCCTTTTCAGCATCTCTTCGAGTTCTAATTTTAAGCCTACAAGGTCAAGCAGGCTTTTTCTCTCTTTGAATTCAATGAGAATATCTATGTCGCTTTCATCAGTCAATTCTCCTCTTACAACAGAACCAAAAAGGGATGCACGTTTAACGTCATTCTGTTTGAGTGCATTGAGAATTTTCCCTCTTATTTCGATTATTTGTTCATTCATTTATGTAACCTTCTTTTTGATTCATTTTAATTCCCCTCATTGAACCCCTCGACAATCTCTATCTCTTCGGGGGTCAGGTCAAAGAGTTTGTAGACGAGCTGGTCTATCTGGGATTCCAAGAGTTGTACCTGGGATTGTTTTTGTGGGTTGTCGGGATAGTCGGGGACGCTTCGGTTTTTAAGATTCTTCCCGCAATCTTGCGTCAACCTTTGCGTCAACTCTTGCGTCAACCTATTTAATGACATAATATATTGCCCTGCCAGCACCTTTTTGCTCAATAAGATCTATTTCGGTTAGCTTTATAATTTCCTTATGCGCTGCCTGGCGTGAGATTTTAAACATCGTTTGGATTTCGCCGCTTGTTATTTGCCCATTTGAAATTATATTTTCCATAATTTTCATTTGCTTTTCTGTGAGTGCAATCTGTCCCCTGGATTCTTTTTTATGTTTTTCCAGAGAAAGTTGTAGTGCCTTCTCTTTTACCTTTGTGATGGAGAGAAGAACGCCATCTGTGAAATATTCAAGCCAGTCGGTAAGATCGAGTGTTTTCTGGTCAACTGATTTTAAAGCGTGGTAGTATGCATTCCTCTCGCTATCGTAATAGTCATCAAGTGCAAAAAATTTCTTAATATCAAATTCCCTTCCATAAAGGATAAGTGTAGCTAATGCCCTTGCTGTCCTGCCATTACCATCAATAAAAGGGTGGATTCTTACAAATTCATAATGTGATATGCCTGCAACAAGGACAGGGCTGAACTGGGATGAGGTATTTGAGTTGAGCCATTCTATGAACTTGGCCATTAACTCCGGCACTTCTTCGGGGGGCGGAGGCATAAAAATAACCTCTCCTGTTATCCTGCTTCCAACATATACCTGAAGTTCTCGATATTTTCCTTCATGCTCAGGATTTTCTAAAGTTTCTGTTGTTATATCCCTCTGCAATTTCAAAACCGTTTTTTCAGTGATCTTACCTTGCTCCTGATAATTATCTATATTATCTAAAACTTTAAGATAATTAATCACTTCCTGTTGCGCTTTTCTTGTTGCTGTGACTTTTCTGCCCTGAGCAAGCTGGCTGACTTCTTCTAATGTTAGAGGATTTCCTTCTATTGCTGTGGATGCATGTGCTGCTCTTATCAGTGCATCTCTTCTGAGCGAGATTTCCCATTTTGGCACGAGATAGGCGTTGAGAATGGTCTCTCTGGCTGAGGCTATGTCAACGAGATTTTTGACCATCCGGTGGGTGTACCTGAAGTTCGGGTTAAAAATTCTATTCACCTTCTTTAATAGAATTGAACCATGTGTATCTGGCATCAGATGGATTTTCTGAGTTCATTGTCATTTCCCCTTATTGAACCGCCGAGTTGCGCTTCGGCAGGACGCACCCACGCAGAGTTGCCTCTCTGCAGACGGCGCCCACCGGCGGCGCTTTGCGCCTTGGTAGGGCAATTGTGTTTCGCGGCGATAGCCGCCCCAGTCTGGCAGGACTCTGGCTCCATCTCATTTCCCCTTATTGAACCCCTCTACAATAGCTATCTCTTCGGGGGTCAGGTCGTAGAGTTTGTAGACGAGCTGGTCGATTTGCTTTTCAAGAGTTTTTACGCGGGCATGTTTTTCTGTTAGGTCGAATTTCATGAATTAATCTCCTTTTCGATCCTCATTAGATTGTTCTTCAACCAGTTTTCTTTGTTTCTTTCCTGTTAAGTGAAGAT
>JAHYIS010000025.1 GCA_019429385.1 ANME-2 cluster archaeon
AGCGACTGAAACAAAGCTGAAACTTGTTGCTCATGATATCAGAAGAATTGGCTACATTGAGATTTTAGATGGCAGAAGACCTCATTGGCAAAGGAAAGGGGGTTAGGGGAATATTGTCCCAAGGCCGGAGGTAATAAAATTACGTCGAATAAAAAAATTCCAACGCTGGTAATTTCGGCAGCATTATTACTCTTATTGCTGGTCATGCCTGCGATGGGCGCAACGCCTGATGAGAATGCCGACGCAATAGCAGCAGTTCAGCAAAGCCTTACATTTATCTGGTTGCTGCTTTGCGGAGGCCTGGTGTTCTTTATGCATGCAGGTTTCTCACGTGTGGAAGCAGGTCTTACCCGCACCAAGAACACAGCGAACATATTAATGAAGAACATGATGACCATCTGTATTGGTATCCTGGTATACTGGGCCGTAGGATGGGCTATCATGTACGGTGGTGATATTGCCGGGCTTTTCGGAGGAGATCAATTCTTCCTTTCAGGTGCAGATAATGCCACCTGGAACGGTTGGTTCTTCCAGATGGTATTTGCAGCCACCGGGGCCACCATCGTATCTGGAGCCATGGCCGAGAGGACCAATTTCAAGGCATATTTGATATTTACCGTCATAATGGTAGCCATAATTTACCCGGTATATGGACACTGGGTCTGGAGCGGTGCCGACTCTGCCCTTCTCACCGGAACAAATAGTTTCATTGTCAAAATAGCAGGTGCAGCCCACCATGACTTTGCCGGGTCCGGCGTAGTCCATAGTATCGGTGGATACGCAGCCCTGGCAGGCGTATTGATTGTAGGACCAAGACTGGGTAAATTCAAGGACGGTGTGGCCCAGGCAATTCCCGGTCACAACCTGACCATGGCATTCCTGGGTACACTCATCCTGACATTGGGCTGGTTAGGTTTCAACGGCGGCAGTACCCTGGATGGAAATGACGCTTTCATGAACCTGGTTGTTGTCAATACATTCCTAGCCTCAGCAGCAGGTGCAATAACTGCAATGCTCATTACCTGGGTAAAGAACGGAAAGCCTGACCCTTCACTGACCGGCAACGGCGTACTGGCAGGCCTGGTATCAATTACCGCACCTGCAGGCTCTGTAGAGAACTGGGCGGCAATAGCTATAGGCATCATAGGCGGTGCCATAATGATTGCAGGCGTGTTCTTCAATGAGAACAGGTTGAAGGTTGACGACCCGGTAGGTGCCATAGCAGTACACGGCTACTGCGGTTCCTGGGGTCTGCTCTCAGTAGACATATTCAGGGTGGGTATCGGACGCGGTATCCTGGCCGATGCAGCTTATGCAGCAGAGACACCCGGATTGCTCTAAGGAGGAGTATCACAGTTCATTGCACAGGTAGCAGGTGTCATCCTGACATTTGTCTGGGCATTCGGAGTATCTTTTATCGTATTCAAGATACTGGATGCCATTGTCGGACTTCGTGTATCTGAAAAGGATGAGGTCATGGGACTGGATATTGCAGAACATGGTGTGAACGCATATCCGGAATATATAATCGATTGGAGGTGTAACATATGAAGAAGATCGAAGCTATTATCTGTACCAATAAAGTGGATGATGTCAAGGAAGCCCTGGACGAAGCAGGATTTTCGAGCATGACCGTGACCGAGGTCAAAGGTCGTGGACGGCAGAAAGGTATTATGCAGCAATGGCGCGGCCGCGAGTACTGCGTTGACCTGCTGCCAAAAGCCAGGATCGAGATCGTAATTCCTGACGATCAAGTGGACAAAGTGATGGAGGTCATTCAAAAATCAGCTTCCACCGATAATATCGGTGATGGGAAGATTTTCGTGATACCCATCGAAAATGCCATGCGTATCAGGACGGGAGAGACCGGAGAGGGCGCGCTTTAGCGTCCCCTCCCTTTTTATTTTTTTTCATCTGGTATCGACAATTGATGCGGGATTTCCAGCACTATTTGCCTTTCAGGAACTCAATATGTTCTTTGACAGCCTGAAGTTCAAGTTCTAATTGTTGCTGGTATTCCCCTAATTGTTCTATTTTTTCCTGCTTTGTTTTAAGATGTCTGCTAAAGCCGCCATGGCATCCACACCCGCACTGTTCTTGATGCATGTCCATACCACTATGTCCATGATGCATACTCATTCCACCTTGTCCATGATGCATGCCCATTCCACCTTGTCCATGATGCATGCCCATTCCACCTTGTCCATGGTGCATGCCCATTCCGCTATGTCCGGGATGCATTCTTATAGTATTATCTTGACACATTATTATCATCTCCATTCTATAGTATAAAATCGAAAGTATTTAAACTATAAAGTTTATAGTAATATAGCTACTATGCAAAAAGAGAGAAACCAACTTTGTCTGTGCCCACTGGAAGGTATTATAGATACTATTAGCAAGAAATGGGCTCTCCTTATTGTCAATGATATCGGAAATCATGATAAACTCAGGTTCAACCAGCTTATGGAGAACCTGAACGGGATAAGTCCCAAAGCGCTTTCTGATACTTTGAAAAAGCTGGAAAACGAGCGGCTGGTAACAAGGGAATCGTTTGCTGAGATCCCGCCCCGGGTTGAATATTCTTTGACAAATGACGGCATCGACCTCAGGAAAGCAATAGTGCCCCTGCTCAAATGGGCTTCACAAAGAAGCGATGTGGGCGATATTGACCGGGAAAAATGTCCATCGAACTTTAAAGGGATGGCGGCACATCGGGTAAAAGGTGATGGGATTATTAGTGTTGATTTAGTGGCAGGAAGGACTTGTCAGTCACAAAAGCAAGATAAGTACGGACAACATTGAAACGATAAAGGAGTGTATATGGTATGGATGTGCAAAAAGCGATACAATTAAGACGGAGCATACGGGCGTATGACCCTCGTGAGGTGGAGGAGGATAAACTGATGAGAGTACTTGAATCTGGCAGACTTTCTCCTTCTGCTGGAAACCGCCAGGAACGCAGATTTATTGTCATAAAAAATGCAAATACGCGAAAATTGCTTGGTGAAGCTGCAGGTAACCAGAGATTTGTAGCTGAAGCACCTGTGGTGATCGCAGCGTGCTCTGTTGAAAAAGAATATGTCATGTCATGCGGCCAGCTGGCGTATCCCATTGACACGGCGATTGCTGTGGATCATATGACCCTCCAGGCTGTTGAGGAAGGACTTGGCACGTGCTGGATCGGGGCATTCAATGAAAAAAAAGTCAAAGAAATATTACAGATACCTGATGATGTGCGAGTGGTTTCCCTCCTTCCTCTTGGATATCCATCGACTGTGCCGCAATCGAAACCACGAAAAAGGCTTGATGAGATCGTAATGTGGGAAACATGGAGAAGCTAGCACGTTGAGGTGAAGGTCAGGGTCCTGATACCCTCACAATCCAGTGGTCCTGAAATCCAGTGCAGGTGAAAGCATAATAGCTATCACCGAAAATGCAAAAATAACAAGGTAATTCATCCGTTCCCTGGACATAGAAAGACTCCGCATGACATAATTAAGTCCCTCAAAATCCTCTTCAGTGAAAGGTTCACGCCTTTCTATCTTTTCAAGTAACTCCAGGTCTTTTATCACCCCAGACCTGCGTTTACCAATGTGATACCGATGTGCAAAGAACCACAAATATCCTGAAACTCCCCGGTACCGCAACACTCGTGCATAGATATCCCCATAATGGTCGGCAATGATAACCAGTCTGAGCAGCAGTGCTGAGATAAGGCCCACCCAGAAATACCTTTTTATCACAGACATCCGGTACCCTTTAGGCATCTTCACTCTGGCCCGGTCAGATTCAAACTCTGTCATAAACCCACGTACTCCCATTTTATACTCCCTGTCGGTAGGATGGAGCGACCAGATGCTGCTCCTCCTCCACCAAATCCCATCAGCAACAAGGGATCGTTTGAATTATTTAGGTTTTTTTTCAATATGCATACAAATTCCCATACGGCCTGCTGCTTACCGCCTTTAGCTTGATAAAATCCCTTAACCGATCACGTATGCAGTAAATTTCCGCTTCGTTGATATATGCCAATTTTTGAAGTCCCAGGATTTGTTTTGCATCTGCAATAGTAGCATTTTCAATCTTCACAATTCAATATTGATCTTAATCCAATTAATTCTTTATCGATATTCATATTTCGAAGAATTTGTCATGGATTTATTCAACACAGGGCTCCTTGAATTCATGGGGTCTGCCTGCGGCATACATAAATATATTTGTGTCAATGAAATATTCATTCATTGACAGCACCTGATTCTATCTCCTGCTCCATGGTCTCTCAATCGTCGATGAGTAGGTTCATCTTAGAGATCTTCTTTGCAGCATCAGGAGTTTTGGTATGCATTGGGCGTATGATGAGTTCGTCGTCCCTGTCTTCTCTATATACTGCTGTGGATTCTTTCAGGCAGAAGGCTTGCCTCATTTTGACAGGAATTGAAATTATGCCAAATGTATCTATTTTGGCAATTTTATGCATAATGCCATAGTAGGGTTTATTGGGTTTAGGGTGTTGAGTATGGGATTGGGTTGAGGATAGTAGAGTAAAGGAGTGGCTTTCACCACCGCCTCCTCATCAAACCGCACGTACGGATTTCCCGTATACGGCTTTCGTTTGGCATTGTCCCTTAGCAGGAGATGGATTCATCACTTGATGCTTCCACCGGTCTTTGGTCTTCAGCAGTTATTCCATCATCTTCACATATTATCCAGATGGCGTTTTTCCTTACTTTATTTCAGGAGCTACCTTTCTGGCATTTTTTTTATCCGATTGATGTTATCATGCTAAATCCTCTGACTCTACCAAAGCTAGAACCCCTTCGCTAAGTTGGGTTTTACTTCGTACAGTCGCCCCCTGCATCCTGCGATGCAGGTTCTGTATGTCATTGGCCCAACCATTATGGCTACTATGAGTTCATCCGACTTCTCATGCTGCATTGGTCTGGCTTTCCCATCAGGTTATACCTCGCCTACCTGTTCTCCTTCCTTTGAGTTCATTGAACCTGAAACGTGTAGGATGTAAACCAGCGTCAGGCAGGACAGCATAAGACCTCCCTCGAATAGAATTTGGAGGGCATCCTGGCGCGGGTGCATGAGGATTAGTATCGTTTATTCGCTGTATTGGATTTGCCAAAAAGGAGGGGCACGTAATCGGTATAAAGAGGGAGCAGATATAGGCTCAAGGATTCGTGGTTCTTATTTTTTCATCATCTTCTTAAATTCATCCACAGATAATCCAGCATCAACCAATATACTTTTGACAACTTTTGGATGCAGGATTTTTCCGCTATGGTACACAATTGTTACTCTTTTGCCTTCATCATTCTTGTATATTTTATGGCTACCTGATTGTCTTGAGAAACGGAAGCCCAATTTTTCAGCAATTTTGATTATTTCATTTGCAGTTACTCTTGGCAGCTTTTCGCTCATGCTGTCACTTCAAGGGCAACAAGGCTGAAAGAGTTGATCTTTTCAATTGCTTCTCCACTTGCGAGGATATCTTCTATGTGTAGGCGAATAGCATCTCTTATATTATCAAGAGCTTCTTCATAAGTATCCCCCTGAGAGTAACAGCCCTGCAAAGCCGGACACATTGCAAAATAGCCATCGTCGTCTTTTTCTATTACTACAGGGAGGGTATATTTTTCCATCGATAGATTCTCCTTTCAAGTCTAATTGATTTGGAAAGTATTTAATAATTACATATCTCACTTCTGTTAGTTCCTTTTTTATCGACCAGCATTTCCATCAACATCATATTTACACCCATTTGAGGGTGTTTTAATTGCCTACTCTCTTTATTATATGCATGTTCATGGCGTGATTTTATATCTCCAATAGTTAGCGAAGATAAAACATTATCATGCTTTTCAAGCAACATACGTCCCGATATCGGATCTTCAGGATCACCTGCCAATAAGTCCTTATTAGTGATATCCCATCCATCTGGACTTCTGTTTGAGCCTACAGGCATCTTTTTGCCCTTTTTTTCCATTTTTGCGCTTGGCATTTTTGCTTTTGCCAAATCGTTTTTTAAGTCCGAAATTTTTTTATAGAAACCCTCAGAAAAACATATCTTTGCCTGACACATGGTTCTGATAACTTCATATGCTCCTAATGTCCAAAACCACATCAAAGTTGAAGCATGCCCTATTAGACCTGTATGATTATTTGTAAAACCTTTATCAAGATTTTCAATAATTTCATCCGATACTGATAAAAGAATGTTATTCCGTTCAGATAAATAATATGAAAATGCAATCAAGGGTTCTTGTGATAATCTCTCTTCTTCGGTGGGATTTACTAAACAAATTTTTATCCTTCTGACTTTGTTGCAGTTTTATCCGTGCCCATTTTCTACGCCTTGATTTTTGCACTGGTTTAAGATATATTCTTAAGGATGCACATATTCTTATCGCCTTCAGTCAACGACCTCGGACCAGAGGTCCGAAAGGCATCAGGAGGATGCTCAGGCTTTTAATTTTGGAGGTTATATAATAATATAATATGAATAATTTTATTGTATTATGCTTATATACATATTGTACTCAAATTCAAAAAAATATTAATCATGCCGATAAGAAGGTTAAAGTATGTTATTCAAACTGAACAAAGAACGATCCACTATCCAACGCGTTCAACGAAATCATTTGTCTGATTTTGAATGGAAAGAGGAAAACTTTCAGAGACTATTATTTAATAATTTAGAAAAAATATTGCAAGATGAGGAATTGCTATTAATAATGCAATCCAGAAAATGGCAAGAAGAACCTGATTTGATGGCAATTGATAATAATGGTGATTTATATATTTTTGAGTTAAAAGCATGGGAATCTGAGGAATCTAATCTTCTTCAAGCATTACGATACGGACAGATATATGGACAGTACTCTTATGAAAAACTTGAGGAATTATTCCTAAAATTTTTTCCAGCTAGCAACAATTTATTAGACTCTTTAAACGATAAATTTGAAACTGATTTGAATTTAGAAAAAATTAATACAAAACAGCATTTTATTACAATAACAAATGGTTTAGATTTTAAGACCCGTAATGCTGCTTTATATTGGTCGCAAAATGGGATTGATGTACGAACGTGGATTTACCGTCTTTATAAATTAGGTGATAATGATATATTAATAGAGTTTGATACTTTTAGCGTGAAAGATGACCCATTTGAAGATATTGATGAAGGTTTTTACATTTTGAATACTGATTATAAAGATGAACCATTGAATGATAAAGACATGATAGAAAACCAGAAAGCTGCAGCTTATTTTGAGCCTTGGAAAAGGAATATCGAAAAGATCAAAAAAGGCGACAAAGTTTTCTTATATCGTTCAGGAGAAGGTATTATTGCGCTTGGGATAGGTTCAGGTAAATTAGAAAAGAAACCATATCATGATGATGAAAAACACAAAAATGAAGAGTATTGTATGAAGTTAAATAAATTCAAGAAATTAAATCAACCTTTACCTGCATCAAATATCAAGAAAATTACAGGTGTTAACTATAGGTTTATGTCTACAATGTTTGCCATTGATAAAGATTCAGGAAATAAACTATGGGAATATTTAGGAAAATAACATTTAATAAAACCGAAAATACAGCAATAACGGTTAATAACTCTTAATAATTGTGCCTATTTTCAGTTTTGAAAAGAAAATGTTCAAGTTTTCTATCATCTCACCGAGCATAAATTCCCCCATCCCGAAGTCACTATACCCCGGACTTAAGTCACAGGGCCTGTATACAGCGTTTTTTTAGGATTGTCTCCTGTTATGCTCATATGTATTGTGTGCTGAGATATACTTCTCAACAATTTCCCAGCCATTGCCCACAGAGCCGTGGTAACAACTCGGAGCCCAGAGATGGTCACCACACCATTCTTTTAAATGGGGAAATTCCTTCCTGAGCACTCTGCTACTTCTTCCTTTGATCATCTTTGATATATAACGTACGGAATATTTTGGCGGATATTTCAGAAATATATGCACATGATCTGGATTAACCGCCATATCTATAATCTCGATATTTAACTCAACGCAGGTCTTCCAGATTATCGCTTCAGCCACCATAGCCACATCACCAACCAGTACTTTACCTCTATACTTTTGGCTGAACACCCTATGGTCAGTGAGCAGAGATACCGTATGCCTGTCATGCCTCAGTTCCTTAGACATATTGAATTGTGTATGGGACAGCAATATAAGGATCAATGGCAAGAGTAAACTGAAAGTATTGATACCATCACATAAAATAAGCCGGATTAATCAAGCGATTATCTATCTCCCAACAATCACAGTCCCGCCCTTCCCCTCCAGCGCCTCGACCACACCTTCAGGCCTGCACACAACCGCCCGCTCTCCCCCCTGCTCCACAAACTCCACCGCAGCCTGTATCTTTGGCCCCATGCTCCCGGGCGGGAACTGCCCCTCTGCCAGGTAGCGGCGCGCCTCCTCCACGGTCAGCCTGTCCAGTTCAACCTGCCCTGGCGTATTATAATTCAGGCACACCTTATCCACCGTGGTCAGGAACATCACCACATCCGCCCCGAGCTCCCGTGCCAGCAAACCGGATGCCAGGTCCTTATCGATCACCGCATCCACCCCTTTCAGGTCGCCATCCTCCTCGACCACAGGAATACCCCCGCCCCCGCAGGCCACCACGATAACACCGTCCCGGACGAGTTCCTTAATGACCTCCAATTCAACGATACCCACGGGCATGGGTGAGGGTACCACCCTCCGCCATCCCCGCCCGCTGTCCTCCACCATAACATGGCCGAAGCGTTCAAGTTCCTCCACATGTGCCCGGTCATAGAACGGCCCCACAGGCTTGGTCGGATGCCCGAACGCAGGGTCACGGGGGTCCACCAGCACCTGCGTGACCACCGGGGCCACCCTCGTATTGAGGTGGTGGTCCTTCAACTGGTTCACCAGGCTCTGGGCGATCATGTATCCCATGCTCCCCTGGGACTGGGCTACGTCCACGTTCAGTGGCACATACGGCACCTTTCCGCGGGCCGCCTCCACCTGTATCATGATGAAACCCACCTGGGGCCCGTTCCCGTGTGTCAGCACGACCCGGTGGCCCGCCCGCACCAGATGAGCGATATAACCCATGGATTCGAACGTGTTGTCGAACTGCTCCCTTATCGTGCCTTTCTGCCCCGGCTTGATAATGGCATTACCACCAAGCGCGGCGACTATGAGACTCACGCGCCCACCTTTTCCAGGAACTCCCTGACTATCATTTCCAGCGTAATCTCGCCTATCTCTTTTATCTCGTAGCGCACCCTTGTCGCCGGTTTATTAATAGTGATGATCCGGCTCAGGTCAATAGGTGTCCCGATGACCACAGCATCGCAATCAACCCTGTTAATGGTCTCTTCCAGGTCGCTTACCTGCCTGGGACTGTAACCCATGGCAGGCAGCAGCGCCCCGGTTCCCGGGTATTTCCTGAAGGTCTCGGTAATGGTACCCACCGTATACGGCCTGGGATCAACTATCTCCCGGGCTCCCGCCTTTTTAGCACCAATGGTACCGGCACCGTATTTCATGCCACCATGGGTAAGGGTAGGCCCGTCCTCCACCACCAGCACCCGTTTTCCTTTGATCATCTCAGGATGTTCCACCGTGATGGGGGAGGCAGAATCAATGATCTTCGCATCTGGATTGACCTCCATAATGATGCGGCGCACCAGCTCGATATTTTCCAGCTCGGCAGTATCCTGTTTATTGATCACCACTACATCGGCCATCCGCAAATTTATCTCACCTGGATAATAGGTGAGTCCGTCCCCTGCCCTGTGGGGGTCCGCAACCACGATGCTCAGGTCAGGTTTGAAGAACGGGAAATCATTGTTACCTCCGTCCCATACCACGACATCCGCCTCTGCCTCTGCCCTGCGCAGTATCTTTTCATAATCCACACCTGCGAATACCGTACATCCCGCATCAATATGGGTTTCATATTCCTCCCGCTCCTCAATGGTAGTGTCCATTTCATCCAGGTCCCTGTACGATGAAAACCGCTGCACTGCCTGTTTTGCCAGGTCCCCGTAGGGCATGGGATGCCTGACCACCGATGATGTTTTGCCAAGCTTGCGCAGTATCTGGCATATTTTCTTGCTCACCGAGGTCTTGCCGCTACCTGTACGCACCGCGCATACCGATATCACAGGTTTGCGGCTCCCGATCATAGTGTAATCGGGTCCCAGCATGATAAAATCCGCACCAGCAGCATTGACAATGGCACCCTTTGACATAACATATTGATATGGCACATCGCTATAAGCGAACACAACCAGGTCAATGGAATGTGAATGGATCAGGTCGGCAAGTTCAGTTTCCGGGTATATGGGGATACCATCAGGATACCGCTCACCCGCAAGGGCAGCCGGGTATGTCCTGCCCTCGATGTCCGGTATCTGCGTGGCAGTGAACGCTACTACATGGTAGGCAGTATTGTGCCTGAAATATACGTTGAAATTGTGGAAATCCCGACCCGCTGCTCCCATTATTAAAACTTTTATTGGATTCTTACTCATACAACTCTCCCCAATAGGTTCTTATTATTGTATTTTATCTGTTCAACTATTATGGTATACTATTAAATCCCATTTTCCTGAAATCTTCGTCAAAGGTGAAAACATCATCAATACCCATGCTTTTCATCAATGCAAAACTGGTACAATCAGTAAAGCTCAATTGTTTGTCATGATATTTCTCAAATATGGCCAGTGCATCCTCATAGAGGGTTTTGTCAACTCTCATCAACTCGATAATGTTAGAACTATGGATGTTCCGGCTCCAGCTGACAGCCTGTGTATGGCCTACCTTGAACCTGATTCGGGTCAAAGTCTCACCTATGATATAATCAGATGTGATCAATCTGGAAGGTCTCAATCTCCCTTTTTGCAAGTCCATCAGTAAACGCCGGGCTGCTTTGTAGTAGGTGTCCCTGTCATTCGCCAGTGCCAGAAATGCAGACGTGTCTATGAAAAGCACATTTCATACCTCATATATCCGGTCATGGTTCTCTGACAGGTTCTCGTCAGTTGAGAACATCCCTGACGTTTTGAAGAACGGGTCATCTTTGTCAAGGTCTGACTTACTTCTTACCCAGAATAATATGGCCTCTCTGACAGCATCTTTTAATGAAAGATGTTTCTCATCAGCTAACATTTTAAGCCATGAATATTCGTAATCTTCCAGTTGTACCTGTACATGTTTGAACGACATGATGCACCAACATGTAATATTAACATGTTCTCATAAAATGTTATCGCTTGATGCTATCCTGTACTTCAAATGATTCGCCCCTGGCCTGTCGATCAATATCAACATGGCAGGCAGCATCGTCAACGTCAGGAAGAGTATCAGCAATATAGAAATGAACGCAATGATACCGAACCATTGCATAAGCGGGAATGGAGACAAAATCATGGCAGCAAACCCGCCTGATGTTGTCAGTCCCGAGGTCACGATGGCCTTGCCTATCCTTGAAATAGAGGTCTGGATGGCCTCATGGGGATTGACCCCGTTTTCCCTTTCCTCTTTGTAACGATGCATGATGTGGATGGAATAATCCACACCCAGGCCCAGGATGATACTGTTTGTGCTGATACTGAGGGTGGTCTGGGGAATACCCAGCAGCCACATCAGGGCACCGCTTATGGCGATCACCACAATGATAGGGACCATGGGGATAAGCGCCCGTACCACTGACCCGAATATCAATAACATGGCTAAAAACACGAACACAAAACTGATAAGTGTCATCCGCATCTGCCCGTCGGTCATAGTATGGCCTATCTTGTTGTTCAGTAACGGTTCTCCTGTTATGGTAATATCCATATCAGGTTGTATAAACCCGATAGACGAACGGATATTGTTCAGGGTATCGTCCAGCCGTTTTCCGTCCAGGTGTTCTACGGTCAGGTCGATGACCCCGAGGGTGGTGTACGGGTAATTGACCAGCCTTCGCCTCTGGGCAGGGTCCATTTCATCGACCATACGGGGGATATCATCATTCTCCGGCAGGCTTCCCCCGATTGCCAGAACCGAGGCAAGGCTGCCGGTTTGCTTTATGCTTGGTTCGTGAGCCTGTAGATATTCAGATAGAAACAGCATTTCCTGCAATGTTTTTCTTGAGGTGACGTCGTCGGACCTTACTACCAGGACGATCGTATCAGTACCTCCGGTCAGTTCACGCATTTCTTCCATGAACCTGATAGCCTGTATATCCTGGGGAAAGTACTGGTAAAAATCGGTAAGGGTATCCACCTTTGGATACGCGGCAGCACCGGTAAGGGTCACGCCGAGGATAAGCAGCAGGATGAGTACCGGATGTTTTACCGAGGTCCGGGCCGTGCGTTCAAGTGCCCGGTCCAGTATCCCTGACTTTGGTTCTCTGTATCCGGAATCACCTTTGTCTACCAGTTTCAGGACCGCAGGGATGAACCAGACCGCAGTGATATACGACAGGATAAGCCCGATGGATACAGCCATGCCGAAATACTCAAGGTCAGGGATGTTGGCGAAATACATACTGCTAAAACCGATAAGAGTGGTGATGATCGCAAGTCCCACTGCCTTGCCCATGCGGGTAATGGAGACATCGATAGCCTCATCCACGCCCAGCCCTTTTGAGCGTTCCTCTTCGTACCTCGCCATGACCTGGATACCGTAATCTATCCCCAGGCCTATCAATACACTGAGGAAACCTGTCAGTATCATGGACATGGGTATTTCCAGCACACCCATGAGGCCGAAAGCTATTGCCAGTGCCAGGGTGACCGCCAGGAGTGGGAGGAATAGTATGTACCTTCCCCGTACAACAGTCCTGAAAAAAATGAACAATATGAGTACCATCAGTACAAGAGCCACCGTGAACATCATGCCCATACTCATGCCCATGATCCTCCCGAGCTGGTAGTCAAGCATGGGCCCGCCCGAGGCTTCTACAGTCACCCCGGGGGGCCGTTCAACAAAATCAATGGCATTTTGCATATCAACTGCAATGGCTCCCGGCTGTTCCAGTTCAGGAACTTCGACAATAATGAGGGCAGTGTCGCGTCTGGGCACCATTCCCTGCAGGCGACCATCATCATAGGCTGTCAGCAGCGATTTGTGGCTGGATGTTTCTTTTGTTGTAACCCTACCGGCAGCTGAATTTGTTGAGATGACATATTCCAGTCCCTGTAATTGTATCTCCAGTCGGGCAAGGTAATCAAAAACAGAGGGTTCAAGCACGTCCTCGCTCCTGACCATAACAAAGACCGTATCAGTGCCAAAGTCTTTCTGGTAGGCCTTGAAATTATTATATGCCGCACTAGTTTCCGGGAAGAATGTCTCAGAACTGGTGACCATCTGGACCTGGGATGCAAAAATAAGTGCAATTATCACAGCCACGGCTATTATGCTAATTACAGTCTTCGGATGGCGTGTTGCATTTTTTGAAAGGCCGTGCAGGATGACGTGAATTAATCGGGAAATAATAACGTACTCCGGTATATCGAAGTACTATATCATATTTAATTTTATCAACATGAATGCTCAAAAAAAAGAAAAGGGGAGGGGATGGAGGGAAAAGATATGATTTTCAGTGAATTACGTCATGCAACTCGTGCAGATGTATTTATGCAGTAACTGAATATCGGGAGTAACTTCTAACACTTTATGTCCGCACGACGTACACACTTTCCTGTTCAGTTCAAGTTCGGGTTTGACTCGTGTTTCCATTTGAATCACCAGTCTATCATTATTGTTCATGGGATATATACCTTTCGCATATTTATAATGATTATACGTGACTATTGTATAGCTGAACATTCCCCATCCTCGCTACAATCATTATATGTCATAGGTCCATATAACTGCAATAACGAAGAGGCGGGACCAATATGAGACTTCACGAGTACCAGTCCAAGGAGATATTCAGGCAGTACGGCATACCCACACCCAGGGGAGTGGTATGCACCAGTGCAGACGAAGCGGTGCAGGCTGTGGACCAGTTCGGCAGCGCTGCCATCAAAGCCCAGGTGCTGGTGGGGGGCAGGGGCAAGGCTGGAGGTATCATCCTTGCCACACCAGACAGCGCGGCTGCGACTGCATCACGAATTTTTGGGATGACCATCAAGGGTTTGCCTGTTACTAAAGTACTGGTGGAGGAGAGTGTGGATATTGTGCAGGAGTTTTATGTAGCCATCGCCCTTGACCGAAGTTCACGGCGGCCCCTGCTAATGGCCAGTGCCAGTGGTGGCGTGGATATCGAGGAAGTTGCCAGAACCTCGCCTGAACATATCATAAAAGAATCCATTGATCCCGGCCAGGGTGGCCCCCAACCCCACCAGTTGATACACATAGCTGAACAGCTGGGTTTGCAGGATTTTACTGATTTTCCTGTGCTGGTCCGGAACCTCTATACCCTATATGATCAACTGGACTGCACCCTGTCAGAGATAAACCCGATGGTACTGACCAGGACCAGCCGGCTGGTGGCACTGGATGCCAAGCTGAACATTGACGATAATGCCCTGTTCCGCCAGGAAGCGATGGAACAGCTATACCAGCAGAATCTGGCCGACCTGGACCCGCTGGAAGTGCAGGCCAGGGAACTGGGTATGAGCTATGTGGCCTTAGATGGCAGTATCGGGTGCATCGTGAACGGTGCCGGACTTGCCCTCGCCACACTGGATATGATAACCAGGGCCGGGGGCAAACCTGCCAATTTCATGGATGTGCGCGGTGGTGCCGATGCCAGGCATGTTGGCCGGGCTGTGGAAATAACTACTTCCAATCCTGCTACCAAGGTACTGCTCATCAACATGTTCGGGGGGCTGACCCTGTGCGATGAGATCGCCGAAGGTATTAGGAACAATCTGGAGGAACTGGATATACCGGTGGTCATCAGGTTGACTGGAACCAACCAGGAGCAGGGCTGGAAGATATTAGAGGGTGCAAAAGTAACAGTGGCGCACAGTACAGATGAGGCAGCCCGTATTGCAGTGGAGATGGTATCATGAGCATACTGGTTGACAAGGACACCCGGCTGGTGGTGCAGGGTATCACCGGGCATGTAGGCACATTCGAGACCAGGCTCATGCTACAGGCCGGTACCCGCGTGGTGGCAGGGGTGACCCCGGGCAAGGGCGGCCAGACAGTGGAGGGCCTGCCTGTCTTCAATACCATGCAGGAGGTTGTGGATACCACTGGTGCCAACACGTCCATCATTTTCGTACCCCCGGCACACGCGGCCAGTGCTATACAGGAGGCTGTGGGTTCGGGTGTTGGACTGGTTGTGTGCATAACCGAGGGCATTCCGGTAAAGGACATGGTACAGGTATTCGGTAGCCTGGAAGGCACGGGTGTGAGATTGGTGGGACCCAACTGTCCCGGCATCACCACACCAGGCCAGGCACGGGTGGGCATCATGCCTGACTCGATATTTTTACCAGGCAGCGTGGGTGTAGTCTCCCGTAGCGGCACCCTGACCTACGAGGTAGTGGATGCGCTGAGCAATCATGGTGTGGGTCAATCCACCTGCGTGGGTATCGGTGGTGACCCGCTCATCGGCACCACGTTCATAGATGCGCTTGAACTGTTCGAACAGGACCCCCAGACCAGGGCCATGGTGCTGATAGGTGAGATCGGGGGCACGGCCGAGCAGGAGGCAGCTGAATACATAAAGGAGCATGTGACCAAGCCCGTGGTAGGGTATGTGGTGGGTGTGAGCGCGCCACCGGGCAAGACCATGGGCCATGCCGGGGCCATTATCAGCGGGGGCGGCGGGACCGCTAAGGAGAAGATCCAGGCGCTGGAGGGTGCAGGAGTGGCGGTGGTGGATAGTCCTGGGAACGTAGCAGTGAAAATAAAGGAACTGATATGAAATGGTGAAATAGAGCAGTGCAATCCCGCCGCCGGTAATGAGTTGTGAGAACCGGGGATAGTCCTTCTTCCTGAATACTTCCCCCGCAACCAGGACGGCCAGCGAGAAAATGAGACCAAGGACAACACGTTCGAGAATCCCTATCCATCACTGGTAAACAATAGTAATACCCCTTCTTTCAATCCCATCGGTCCCATCATAATACACTACCACCTTTTCTACCACCAGCGGCTGCCTGGTATCCGGTATGAACGGTTCCTCTGCACGTTCGGCCTCCACCTGCCCCAACATCTCCTCGACAGCCGCCATATCCGATTCCAATAACAGGTCCTCTCCTATACCGGTCCTGCCCCCGCACCTGTTCGCTATTTCCTCCAGCAGTTCGGACCTGTTTACCCAAAAACTGTTAGCAGGATATACCGTTGTCATCAAGCCCCTGGCCCTTGTGATACTACCGGGCCCGGCTCCGGAATCAGCAGACAGGTACCTTGCAGACATGTGTAGGGAAACCTCGGGTGATGATTTGAAATGATAATACCGGGCACCCTGCAGGGAACTACCTTCAACCCCTTCCATGAACGAAGCTATGGATGACAGGTCCGCATCCAACTCCCCTGCCACGTCCTGCAGAATGAACAGGGGCGGTACCTTAAAAGCAACCAGCAGCAGTATGGCACTGAACACCAGGAGTCCTGCCCTGGTGATGAGGTAATCGGCCCATGCTTTTTCATCGTCCTTTAATCCCATAGCTGTGTACCGTCCTCAATATAAGGTAATATACGTCCCATCGTTGTCTTTTACCAATTCCAGGGTCAGTTCATAGGAACCGGGCATCAGGACTATGGGTCCATCCAGTCGGGGCAGTGCGGCATACATCGCTTTTGACGGCCGGGTCCGGGAGGTACCCTGATAGGTTTTGTAGTAGATAATATTCTGCTCGTGGAGACTGGTACTGACAGGCAAACCCCCGGTCTGTGACGGCATGGCCCCGAAAACTACGTACTCGACCCCATTGGGCACGGTCAAGGTAACAATCTCTTTGGTACCGGTATTATCACCAGGTTCCGATACATCCCTGGCTCCGCCCTGCTGGTAAATGACCGACGCCCTGGCCTCGAGCGCAGACAGTTCTCCCGAAAAATGTGATATGTTTGTATCCTTTGAAAAATCTGCCAGGGCCGTTGCCGATATTGCAATGATCATCCCCATCAGAATAGCTGCTGCTGCAAATCTCATGGGCAGCGCGTCAGAACCTTCATCATTACATAACACAGCATGCCACATTTCATCAAAGTATATGATAATTTCGAAAGCGGTTTAATATATATTGTACATTATATATTTCGCCAATCAGGTTTCAAGGGGTGAACCGATAATGGTTATTTACCGAAATATCTATTATCTATACTGCCCTATAATCTACCAACCATTGAGTACAAAGTATGCAATACTGGAGTAGGGAGGATTAGATAAATGAAACTGGAGGATTTTTTAACAATACAAGGAACAGATGAGAACCTGGCGCAGCTGATCATGCTGTTTGGAAAACAGGCTATCAACATTAAAGCTGGTTTCCTGAGTGCACGGGGAGCAGCCGATACCCGGAACGTGTATGGCGAGACCCAGATGGCCCTTGATAAGCGGGCTGATGAACTATTGATAACAGCCCTCACAAAATCAAAACTGGTCAGCTGGATTGCCACGGAAGAGCAGCCCGACATCATTGAAGTGGAAGGAGCTATCAACCCGTTCGGGGTGACCATTGACCCGCTGGACGGTTCATCCCTCATAGATGTGAACCTGGCCGTTGGCACCATTGTGGGCATCTATCCCGGCCATGTTCTGGAACCGGGGAATACCATGCTGGGCGCCCTGTATATCCTGTACGGACCCCTTACCACGCTGACCTATACTACCACAGGCGGCGGTGTTCACGAGTTCGTCATGGGTGCGGATGGCACCTTCACCCTGATGCAGGAGAACCTTACCATCCCTGATGGCAAGATATATGCACCCGGTGCCCTGCGCAAGGACTACCTGCCTTATCATAAACAGTTCATCGAGCAACTGGAATCCGAAGGGTACAAACTGAGGTTCTCGGGTTCATTTGTAGCAGACGTGCACCAGATACTCCACAAAGGCGGGGTGTTCACTTATCCTGCCTTTGAGGGCAAGGAAAACGGGAAGTTACGACTGCTCTTTGAAGGGACCCCCATGGGTAAAGTGGTGACAGAAGCCGGAGGAGCTGCTTCAAACGGAACAGTCAACCTGCTTGATGTTAAACCTGCTGCTGTTTCAGACCGCACACCCATATATATTGGCGGCCGTAAAGAGATAGCATTCATTGAATCCATAAAAAGGAGTTAAGTACCTACAATGCAGCTATTAGCAGAAGATATCAACGATGTCGGGCACATACTTGCCCGCCGGTTCTTTACGGAACAGGGCTGGAAATTCACTGACCTGGCACAATCTGGCAAAAAGATAGCAGAATCACTGGCAAACGTGAACGCTTCATATCGACAATATTCTGATATGAGCAAAGACTGGTATGTGGCAAATTCTGCTGAAAAGAACATTCACATGACCACCACCTGGAATAGATTAAGTGAATTGAACAACCTTTTAATGACATGGTCCGGGCAGTTCGATTTTCTGATTAAGACCAATACGAATGTATCCCTGTGCATGGTCAAGTCCATACGATCAGATCTGGATATCATACAACAGCGTGCTATTGCCGATGCCAGGAAGGCAAAGTTCAATGTATATATTTTCAAGACAGATATTCCAATCGAGATGGATTTTGAACTGGCTGAGGTTGTGGGCGGCATTACGGGAGTAGGGAACTTCAATAAATAAGGATGAATTGATATCAGAACTGCAAATCCGGCGCTCAATAAGAATACTTTCACAAATTACGGTTATTCTTATAACACAAACGTAATGACCATCCAGGGTACTGTGAACAAGACCCTTATCATCCTGCTATTCCTGATGCTGGGTGCATTATGGGTGTGGGATATGTTCTATACAAACAATCCGCTCTTCTACCCCATGATGATACTGGGACTCATCGGCGGACTGGTGGTGGCTATCGTAACCATATTTAAAAAGGAATGGTCACCCTTTACCGCACCCGTATATGGACTGCTTGAAGGGCTGGTCCTGGGTGGTATATCTTCGGTATTTGAAGCCATGTATCCCGGAATCGTGATACAGGCAGTAGCACTGACCTTCGGCACACTTTTTGCCCTGTTATTTGCATACAAATCACGACTTATCAAGGCCACAGAGAACTTCAAACTGGGTGTAGCGGCTGCCACGGGTGCTATATTCATGATCTACCTGGCAACCATTGTGCTGGGTATGTTCGGTGTGGGCATCCCGTTCATCCATGAAAGCGGGCTCATTGGGATCGGGTTCAGTTTGTTCGTAGTAACGATCGCGGCTTTGAACCTGGTGCTTGATTTTGACTTTATCGAGAGTGGGGCCCATTCGGGTGCTCCTAAATTCATGGAATGGTATGCGGCGTTCGGGCTTATGGTCACCCTTGTCTGGCTGTACATCGAGATACTGAGGTTACTGGCAAAACTCCGCAGCAGGGATTGAAAGGACTGGATTACACATTACCGGATAGGGCACTCATGCAATATCATTGCACCATAACATGATTGAGCAGCCTGTCCAGGTCATATCCCATTTGTTCAAAAAAAGTATGGTCAACGATCAGGTAATTGTTCGGGGAAATCGTATCAAGGTATCCATACCAGTAAACTACCATACCTGGTCCGAATAATTCTTCATAGAATCCCAGTTGTTTTTTCTGGTATCTGTTATGTTCAGTCTCGTCTGCGAACACTGCTTTACTTTCGATCCAATTTACCGTACTACCATCTATATCAATGGAATTCTTTAACAGAAAATCAGGTGTTTTTGCATTTAGTTCCTTGTTCAGGTCTGATTCGGTCAGAAAATCAAGATCATGATCTGTTAACCAGTTGTGAATCAATTCTTCACCCAGATCCCCCAAACGACTCTGCACCTCATGACCCTGTGGAGAAAAATCCATATCATGAACGATCGCCTGTATAACTTCCTCCTTCAGTCGTTTGTTACTCAGTATTGCAGGGTTCTTGATCACTGATTTGCTCTTGAGTCCCATCTCCTTTAATATAATTGATGCAATAAGGACCGGAGGAAACCGGTTTTGACGGGCAAGTTCCAGAATGGTTTTCCCTTTGTGCCATGACCTGACCATCAGGGGAGCCTTTTGTACGACCCGGCTATGATATTTCTTGACATTGCGCACGGTCTTCTGGTGGGATATACTGGAGATAGTACTGATACTCACCGAGTATTTTTTTGATACCGTACTGATATCATCATGGCTTTCCAATTCCTGGTAAATCCGCTGGTATGTTTTTACATTCATTTTTCCATGTTATTGAATTCCGGTCTTATATCTGAGTATTGCCGCAATCCCCCCAAAAGCATTCATCAACTGTGCACCTTCTTCAAAATCAGTAGAAATAAATTCTATCTGCGTACTCATCTGGTCTGCCAGTGAGGATAGTTCATCCACCACATCCACGGAACCGGTGACCTTGACCGTTCCACCGCATTTTTTGCATGGGGCCAGTTCAGGTGATTCATCTCCAGGCTTTCGGGTCACGCTCTCCGCACCCACCTCATTGCACTGGTTACACCGGGTATCAATCCGCTCTCTTCGCAGTTCCTCGGATATGAGCAACACTTCCACTGACCCCACCTGGAGGTTTTTCCTGACCTCTTCCTCGCCATAGGCAGCCAGGCCATTATCACTTACGAGTTCCTTAAAAAAGCGCTCTATGTAATTCTTTTCCTTAACGACATCCAGGTTGCTCAGGGCATCAGAAGCACTATCCACCAGTTCGGTAAGACCGCTCTCATCGGTATATGAGATGTCGAACAGGCCCAGTATTTTTTTTTGCAGTTCATGGTGCAGGAATTCCCCGTCCAGGAACTCCTCCTTGGTAGGGGAAGGACCTCCTATGAGAATAGCTTCCAGGTTCTTGTGGTCAACAGTGAGGAATATCTTGCTTGCGGAATCCCCGATCCGTTTGTAAAAATCATGTATGGCGATGAGACGCAATTGCTGGAAACGATGGGCACTCTGACCGCCCTTGCGCTGCTTACCAGGTACGCTTGAGGTCATGTTGTCAAAGGCTTCAATATGTTTGCCTTTTAGCAGACCCACAGTGGCTTCGCGCCGGTCCAGTACCAGCAGGCCATAGGTCATCTTATCGGTCAGCATATCCTCGAGGGTCTCAAGGTAGAAGGCAGAATCACAATGGTATTTGTATGATATCAGGGGCTCGGGGGGTTCCACAGAATAACTTTGCAGGTCGGTCTTGTTACCTCCCACATCTACTGAACCGGTAAACAGTACGATTCCGTGAGGGGGTGCTCTTGGGATGTACCTCAATCGGGACATCAGGCTCTCCAATGCACTTTGTACATTGGTCCTGGTAAGCTTTGATTTTATGTTGGCAGCCTGACCGTGTTCGTCCCTGAGCTGGGCTACTACATCTGATATCTGTTTATCATGAGGGATGTACAGGGATATGAGTTCTGTTCCCCTGCCCTTCTTTGATCGTAACTCTTCAAGCCGGCGTTTGAATTCATACCGTTTATGAGCATCTGATTCATTCATGTGTATTAATATCTCCAGATAAAAACAGTTGTAAATACATGCCTCCGGCTATATATGTTTTTTTAGCAATTGTTAATCAAATATCTGTTTCATGTTACCCAGATGGTCTTGTATGGTTTTTTCTATCTTTGGGTCCCATTCGTTTGCAGTATCCCAGAAAAACCTGATGCGACTGTCTTTTTCTTTTAAATGATTGGGAGCCACTTTGTCCAGGCTTTCTCCCACAGTCTTTACATATTGTGCTCCAATCTCCCTTTTTGTATTGTAAAAAAGGTTTAAAAGATTCCTGCGAATTTCCATTTCATTTTTTTTTGAGTATTGCAGCCACAATTGTTCCACATCAAGGTCAACCGGATTATTTTCCCCTTTGTTCATAATTCCCAATATTAATGTTGCAGTACTATTAGATATATATTATGGTATATGTTTAGCTCGAGTGCTTCCTTACTGGTTACCTCGGGTTTTAGGGTAAGAACGGATTTGGGGGAACTTGAAATGTGGATTTTGTACATGAGGCTACTTGTTTACAGGAGGGTGCAGTTCTCATATCGAATGATAAACAATTTACCGGGCTTAATGATGCAGGAATTATCAACGTATGGACAATGACAAAGGTGATTGAAATATTTGGAAAAGATACTATCGCTCAAAAGATATTTACGCATTGTTATCTTAACATGTAGTGTTATTAAAATCGAATTTGATAATCGGATGAGTGGTTCATATTATCAATAGTACTTTAAAGGATGAGATTCTTGAAAAATGTGCTGTTTTCGACATCCCCTTACTGGGTGTGGCACCTGTGGAGCGGTGGAACACACCTCTATTCGAACCGTGGATACCCGAACCGTTCCATCCCCGGCATATTTTCCCTCAAGCTCGCTCTGTCATTGTCCTGGGTCTGCCTGTGAGCCTGCCCGTCATCGAGACCACACCCTCAATCTATTATCATGAACTCTACCGAACCATTAACAGTCTGCTGGACCAGTACGGGTACCGGTTGTCCAATTTCCTGAACCGGAAAGGGCATCCTTCGGTATTTGTTCCCAGGGACGGGTATGGGGATATTGATGTGCTGATCGACAACCCGAAGGCATTTTTCTCCCACAAACACGCGGCTTTCCTGGCTGGACTGGGCAGTTTCGGGGTGAACAATACGCTGCTGACAAAGGAATACGGACCCAGGGTGAGGTTCACGTCCATCTTTACCGCAGCCGAATTACCGCCTGACCCGTTGCTGGAGGAGAAGCTATGCATCCGGTGCATGGACTGCGTGCACAAGTGTCCTGTAGGTGCCATTGATGAGGGGGATTATCCCGACGGGCTTATCCGCAAAGACCTGTGCGCCAGGTACAGCAAGAAACTGCGCGACCGGTATATTTCACCGTGCGGGGTGTGCATCAAGGTGTGCCCGGTGGGGGAGGACAGGGTACTTTATGGGAGGGAGGATGTTTCGGTATATGGGGATGAGGGGGAAGGTTCTGGGCTGCGGGATGGGTGGGAGCATGTTCGGAGGTATGGGGGGAGAAAGTGACCTTGGAGAAGGTACATCCGGACTATCTTTGGCAACCTATTAATCTATTAAATTACCATTAAGAAGTGAGTGAACAACCATGCGATTTGATAGATTTACCATAAAGGCACAGGATGTATTTGCTGATGCACAGGACATCACGCAAAATAACAAACAGCAGCAGCTCGATGTGGAACATCTCCTGCTGGCGCTTATAAACCAGAAGGAAGGGCTTACCCTCCAGATACTTCAACGGTTGGGCGCCAATGTACCCGGAATAATCTCTCGCCTGGATGACGAAATTGGCAAGCTCCCAAAAGTAGCAGGTGCAGGCCAGCTTTATATGTCCCAGCGTGTCAATAATGTGGTTGATGCGGCCTTTGAAGAGATGAAAATGCTTAAGGATGAATACCTGAGCACCGAACATTTACTGCTGGCCATTGCTGACGAGAAAGGAGGGGTGTCGTCACGGATATTGAAAGAGAACGGTGCATCTAAGGATGATCTCTTCAATGCCCTCAGAGAAGTAAGAGGTTCATCCAGGGTTACGGACCAGACTCCGGAAGATAAATACCAGGCTCTGGAAAAATATGGCCGCGACCTCACTGAACAGGCAGCCCGCGGCAAGCTCGACCCTGTAATAGGGCGGGATAATGAGATACGCAGGGTAATACAGGTACTCTCGAGGCGGACAAAGAACAACCCTGTACTCATAGGCGAGCCCGGTGTCGGAAAAACCGCTATTGCAGAAGGACTGGCCCTGCGTATATTTGGCGGGGATGTGCCTGAGACCATCAAGGACAAGAAAGTCGTAGCGCTTGACATGGGTGCCCTTGTTGCAGGTACCAAGTTCAGGGGTGAGTTCGAGGAGCGCCTGAAGGCAGTTATCAAAGAGGTACAGGATTCAGAAGGCAAAGTAATTCTTTTTATCGATGAACTGCACACCCTGGTGGGGGCGGGAGCGTCCGAAGGGTCCATGGATGCATCAAATCTCCTGAAACCTGCACTGGCCAGGGGAGAACTGCGGGCCATTGGTGCTACTACCCTCAACGAGTACAGGAAGTACATCGAAAAGGATGCAGCACTTGAGCGCAGGTTCCAGCTTGTACTGGTTGATGAACCCACGGTGGATGAGACCATATCCATCCTGCGGGGGCTCATCGAGAAATATGAAGTGCATCACGGTGTCAGGATACAGGACTCTGCCCTTGTGGCGGCAGCCGTACTGTCCCACCGCTATATCACGGACCGGTTCTTGCCTGATAAAGCCATCGACCTTATCGATGAAGCTGCATCAAAGCTCAGGATAGAGATTGACAGCATGCCTGCGGAACTGGATGATGCCGAGCGCAAGATACGGCAGCTTGAGATCGAGCGCCAGGCAGTGAAGAAGGAAAAGGATGACTATTCAAAGGAACGCCTGGAGAAGATCGATAAGGAACTATCCGACCTGAAGGAGCAGAGCAGCCAGATGAAAGCCCACTGGCAGCTTGAAAAGGAAACCATCCAGACCATCAGGAAAATAAAAGGAGACATCGAGAAAACGCGGATGGATTCCGAGAAAGCAGAACATGAAGGCAACCTGGAGAGAGCGTCCGAACTCAGGTACGGCAAACTACCTGAACTGCAAAAGCGGCTTGAAAGTGAAAATTCTAAACTGATCGAGCTCCAGAAGGACCAGAAGATGCTCAAGGAAGAGGTGGATGAGGAGGACATAGCAGATGTGGTATCCAACTGGACCCATATCCCGGTGAGCAAGATGCTGGAAGGCGAGATGCAAAAACTGGTGCATATGGAAGAGCGCATCAGGCAGCGTTTGGTTGGACAGGAAGAGGCCGTTACCGCCGTGGCAAATGCAGTCCGAAGGGGCAGGGCCGGCATATCCGATACCAACCGGCCAACAGGTTCGTTCATGTTCCTGGGTCCCACTGGCGTAGGCAAGACAGAGCTGGGCCGGGCACTCGCAGAATTCCTGTTCGATGATGAGGGCGCCATGGTCAGGCTGGATATGAGCGAGTACATGGAAAAGCATACGGTGGCACGGCTCATCGGTGCGCCTCCCGGGTATATTGGGTATGAGGAAGGGGGGCAGCTTACTGAAGCTGTAAGGCGTCGGCCGTATTCGGTAATATTGCTGGATGAGATTGAAAAGGCTCATCCGGACGTGTTCAACCTGATGCTCCAGGTACTGGATGATGGCAGGCTCACGGATGGGCACGGGCGTACCGTGGATTTCAAGAACACGGTGATAATCATGACATCCAATATCGGTAGTCAATGGATAGTCGAACATGGCGATGATGAAGTCGAGATGCAGAAACGGGTGATGGAGGCAGTACGGGCTCAATTCAGGCCCGAGTTCCTGAACCGGCTTGATGATGTTATCATTTTCCACCAGTTAAAGCTGCCCGAGATTATGAAGATCGTGGATATCCAGGTTAACCAACTGAGTAAACGCTTGAAAGAGAGGAAAATTAACATTGTGCTGAGCGAAAAAGCCAGGGATTATGTTGCCCGGACAGGATTTGACCCAATGTTCGGTGCCCGGCCACTGAAACGTACTATCCAGCATAAGATACTGGACCCACTGGCAATGAAGATATTGAACAGGGAGTTCGGTGAAGGAGACTCCATTGAAGTGGATGTGGATAATGGTGAGATCGTGTTCAAGAAACAGGAAAATAATGGGGATTAGATACTGTGGATAACATCCACAGTATCTTTTAAACGGTTACTCGATCGTAAGTGATTTTTTCTTTTTGACCTCTGACTTGGGCATCTTTATTTCAAGTACTCCGTCCTTATATGATGCTTTGGCATTATCGGGGTCGATAGTTGAGGGGAGCGTAACGGCGCGGTAGTATTTTCCGCTGTGTCTCTCCCGATAGATGTAACCTTCTTCTTCCTTTTTCTCTTCTTTCTTTGTCTCTGCCGATATCTCAAGTCTGTCAGAGGTCAGGTTGATGCTGATATCCTCTTTCTCAAGACCTGGTATTTCGGCGGTCGCTATCAGTTCCTTATCGCTATCGATTATATCTATGAATGGCTGCTTCGCTTGAGCTGGCAACATATATTCTCTCTCGCCAGATGTCAATAACCTTCTGGAAGGTCTTCCCCATAAATCTTCATACATGCGGTTCATCATTTCTTCGAATCGTCTGAAATCATCTAATACCATAACATAACCTCCAATTGTAAGTATTTGTCAAATTAATATATAATCTTTTTTGTGTAGTGCATATTTCATCTCAAGCTGGGGGGAATCTTATTCAATCTGGTAATCCATTCCAACCTTTATGTACATTGATAGACCAGACCCAAACAATATCTAATTACAAAGGATAGTTTCTTAATGTAAAAACAAAAATAACATTATTAAGTACATAATTGATATAAGGAGATATATTAATGAGGTAAATCCGAAAATTCCACCCGGAATTTCACTGGATGAATGAAGAGTAGGGGGGAACAAGATGGTTAAGACGATTTACGTATCCGAACAAACACCTCATGGCGAACATTTGGTAGACATTTATTCCCGCCTGCTGGATCACAATCTAATATTCCTCACAGGCGAGATAGATGATGAAATGGCTGAAAATGTTATCGCTCAGCTTCTGTACCTGGAATCACTGGATACTAAAGACGACATCCGCATGCTAATAAACAGTCCGGGGGGCCTGGTGACAGCTGGTTTAGCTATCTATGATGCCATGCAGTGCATCTCATGTACTATTTCAACTATCTGCATTGGACAGGCCGCTTCTATGGCTGCGGTCTTACTGGCTGCAGGAACTGTCGGCAAAAGGCTGGCATTTCCTGATGCACGGATGATGATACATCAACCCCTGGGCGGTGCGGAAGGGCAGGCTTCGGACGTGGAGATAAGGGCAAAGGAAATAGGCAGGGTCAAGAGGCACCTTAACCAGATAATGGTCAATCATACAGGCCAGTCCATGGAGGTCATTGAAAGGGATACGGACCGGGACTTCTTCTTAAACGCAGAAGAATCGGTAAAATATGGATTGATAGACAGGATCATGAAGCCAGGAGAAGGACTGGTCAACTGGAAATAACGGGATTATTGTTGACACTATTGTTTTTGTGTGTAATTCCAGCCTTTCCCTCAGCCATCATTACCGTCTCTTACTCTTCCTGAACGCATTTTGCATTATTTCCTGACTGTACCCCGCTGGTATTGAACCGGTGTCTGCGTAGACATATAATGCAGTATTGAATACCGCGTTGGCCACATTGAATACAAGCATTACCAGTATTATATATAATACAATTATCCCTACCATACCTAACATTGCATACATCCCCAGGCTTTGTGCAGCAAAAAATAATAGGATACCGCCAAATATTCCCAGTATGAGTAAAATGGCCTGGATGAATCCTAATCCATAATACCTCACCAAACTCTCACCCCAGGTTTTCTTTAACGTTTCTACTGATTTCCTGATAGCATCTATAGGTTTAAGTTCATGATAAACCATAGCAGGAACCACAAATATCGTGATAATACTCCACATAAGTCCCAGTAACATTGTAAGGATGCCCAATATGAATTGACCTGCAGGGCCTGCTTTTTCTGCCATGCTATCAATAATTCTTAAGATCAATCCCACCGTTGCAGAGATAAGACTCCAATAGAAGATCAGACCTATCTTGGATAGAGCAAATTTCAGACTTTCCATGAACGTGGCATTTCCGCCCTCAAACCTTATTTTCACGGTATATACAACACAAACATTGAAAAAAGTGGCAATGAATGCCAACCCGAGATATGTCAAAAATAGAACCGCATATTGCACAATACCATACGCTTCAGGTCCTACACCTTCTTCTATAAAAGAAGTGATTATTGAAGGGACCAGCATCGCTACCAGGAATAAAATTGAAAATAGACTTGCGAAAAAGGGAAATAATAACAACTCTTTATCTTTTTTGATCACATCAAAACTCATTTTTGTAATTTCCCAGCTTCTTGATAGCACATCAAACATAATTATCACCAATTTTACAGATTTTATGGATAATCAAATATATATCGTAAATATATTATATATCGTAAAATTAAAATCAATATTATTTAAAGTTTTTCCAACAGAACTTGGGAGAACAATAATTTTCGCTGCCGACAGTCCAATGGGTCCATTACAATTCGTGTGACTTGTCAGCAGGCATCGGCAACCTATTCTGGAGTACAATATAAAACTCGCACAGACTATCCCCCTGACCAATCGTCTGCTTTGGCCGGATAGCAGCTTCACCTTTAAAAACATAATTAACCGCCCCCTTTAACAAACCATGGGTAAGATTACATAAATGTTTATTGAACTTCCCCTGCCGGTGCACGATCTGGCAGCTGCTGACCACATAGTGCATCACATTAGGGTCTATCAACTCAAGCATTGACTCCCTGCCAAGTTTCCTGTCAATGTTAGAAAACGCTTCCTTGAAAGATTCCATATCCCAGTCCAAGATATTGAACTGCCTGCCATATTCCTTTAATATCTGTTCCCCCATCCGAACCCCCAGTATTTCCACAGTAGAATAAATTTCGGTCTTATCCGTGATGCCATCAAGTAACATCAAAAACGTAAGCAACTCGTGATTAAATCCGCCTTTGGCCTTGAGCAGGTTATTCACCAGTTCTGTTATCCGGCCTTCTATCTCGGTTTTATGCTGCAGGATTATGATGCTCGAAACATGGATTGCTTCAAAGTGATAACCATTCAACTCTAAAATAGTAAGTATCGTACCGGTTATGTTCTCAATGGCTTCTGGAGCCGTATATGAATGGAATATCCGCAATATGTCCCTGTCCACCTCTATCTTGTCCACTATCCGTGATGTTTCAAAAATAGATCTTATCAATGGCAATAGTCGCTGGAGATTTATATTACTGCATGGAAGTCCGGTGTACACAGAAAAAATATTGCTGTTGACTTCCACTCTTGCTGATAACAGGCGTTCATAATCCTTCCGGTGTATGGTCACCATATGATAATTAGTATTTATATGAGCCGCAATAAGCGAATTCCAAAAATCAGTGGAGTGTGCAACCTCCTTTAAAGACCGGTCCATGAAACCAAGATATTTTACGCAGTCCTCATAAGCATGATCCTCAGAACTCCTGCTGGCAACATCAATATTGGTCAAAGAATAGGTATTGGAGATGCTTTCGATACCGATAAAATGTTTCACCAGATCTAAACAGATTATTTTTGAGATAAGTTCCCGCTGATTCTCGCTACCGCCTGATAGAGTGTATGTCGTCGGGGGCTTGAATATAACCTTAGTCTTCCATCCAAGCCTGATGCACAGGTCATTGACCTGCCCGGCAAGCCAGATATGATCCGTATCATCCCCCGGTTCAATAAGACTGGCCATCACCTCCTTGGCCGGTAGCACACCATGGCTGGTCTCAAGCAGCCACTGCCACAACAACTGGTCTACTAAAACCCGCTGGTTTTCTATCTTCTCAACAGACAACGAATCACGTATGGTATTCTCAAGGCTGCCGTGATTTTTTATCATCAGGTCTGTAAAGTCTATTATCTCCCTGATGCATGCACTGATATTACCCCCGTGTTTCTCAAGGAGGGGAGAGATGATATCAAGATGCTTTTTCTCCAGCGTGATATTTCTTCGTTCCATTCCCATGTAATAACTCCGAAGCATCAATTAAATAGATATCGATGCCATGATAATAAACATGAATGTTTACTATAGTATATTATGATGATACGTGCTATGAAATCAAAGGGATTAATATGAGTGAAATCAGTGTTAGTAGTGTGGCAATGTCAAACAGTACAAATGATCAGAACAATGCACCGGTAGAATCATCAGGACTGGTAGACCTGAGTTCAGACAATGCACCGGATTACCTGAGCGGAAACGTCCGGCGGGTAGAAGCTGAAAAAACCCGCCAGGAAAAGAAAAAGCAACAATTAGAAGAAGAAGATAGATTTTACAGTGACCTTATAAACAATATCCTGATACCGAAAGGGTTAGTTACCGAAAAAGAGAGAAATTTCATCCTGATAAAAGATAATACAGCCAGGTCAAAGCATTTCTGGGAAATATGGATCAAGCAATATGGGCTTTACACCAAACTTCATGAAAGTAAAATTCTGCGATCATATGAACAGAATGAATTCCATGAGCAACTTTCAATCTCGCTGAAAGGAAAAATGGGTTCGCTCCCTGATGACATTTTTAATACAGACTATTACCTGGAAAAGATAGCCCGATTCACAGCCGATTTCCAGACCGAATGGAAAACCCCGCACTTTTTTATGAGAAAGAACGCTGCCGGAGCCACCATCCTGGAAGAAGAAAGCAATACCCAGCGAAACCAGGACGCTGAACTCATCGTTCACCAGATATGGGACCTGATGGATGAACTTGTAACGGTCAGTGAAACCATAATTGATTACTATAATGCAGTCAAAAGTGAACTATCAGATAGGGCCACTACTCCGTTAGACACCGGTCAGATATACACACATATCTTTATCACTCCAAGAGTGGCCGTAGAGTTTGAACAAAAGAGATTCCAGTTCCTGAAAGACTATGCCAGGGTGTTGTTTGCGGTAAAAGGTAACTGGGAAAAGCGTCTGGACAGGACATACGACGGCTTTACCAGCTTAACTGATGTGGAAAATACTATCGACAACTTCCTGGAAAAAAGATTGGCTCTGGTTGAATCGATGTTCGACTGAAAGTCAGGCGCATTTTTAGGGTTTTGTCCGGGTTATTGCAGGTCATCGGGGATAAATAATCCGCATGCGTGTTCGTACGGGTCTATCCAGTAATGTATCTCGCACATGTCTTCAGCAGGATCGTACCTGAAGCATTCCAGACACCGGTAATCTTCTTTGTCACTCATGATTTATCACCTATGCAGGAATTATAATGATTGATACTTATAGTATATCAATTTTTCGAAATATCATTATTGCATCCTATCTTCCAGCCTTTAAAACGGTATGCGCCTATGATACCCGCATTCCAAACAAGTAGTAACGACCCTGGCGTCCTTCACCCTTACCCTGCAACTCGCGCCAGGGACCAGATAGGCACCGCATCCCTTGCATATCCTGCGTTTCAGGTGGGATGGCATCCTGACCCTGTGCCGCATGCCAATCCTGCGAGCCAGAAACACATATCGTCTACTGAGATCAGGGTCATCACCAAAAGACTCATCTGCCAGGTCGAACAGTCGTACCATTCTTTGGGCAGCCATATCCCTTATCCATACTTTCTTGTCTTTGCGCCGCATCTGACACTCAATTATATACAGACCTGATAAAAACTTGGGTGAATTGCCTTTTATGCAGGATTTTTAGAGTTTCCTGCAATACGACCATCCACGAGCCTGATGATACGGTCGGTCTTCTCAGCCATGCGCTCGTCATGGGTCACCAGTATGAAGGTCTGGTTGTGCTCGCGGTTGAGCTTTCGCAGGAGTTCATAGATGCTCTCGCTGGCTTTTGAATCAAGATTGCCTGTAGGCTCGTCACCAATAACGATACTGGGATTGTTCACCAGCGCCCGCGCAATTGCGACCCGCTGGTTCTGGCCCCCTGACAGCTGGTTAGGCCTGTGGTCCATCCTGTCACCAAGCCCTACTTCATGAAGCATCTTGCTGGCGACCTCCCGGGCCTTGGAAGATCTAACTCCACTGATCAACAACGGCATCATCGCATTCTCAAGAGCATTGAAATCGGGCAGAAGGTGATGATACTGGAATATGAAACCCAATTGCTTATTCCTGGTCATTGAGCGCTGTTTATCAGACATTTTCGTGACATCGACCCCGTCCAGCAGGATAGTGCCGCTGGTAGGTGTATCAAGAATACCGATCTGGTTGAGCAGGGTACTTTTACCTGAACCGGAAGGACCGACAATAGCCAGGAACTCACCCCTTTCAATATTGAGGTCCACGCCGTCAATGGCCTTTATCTCCACACCATCACCGAATATCTTGGTCAGGTTCTTTATCTGGATTATATACTTATCAGACACTGTAGATCGCCTCCACGGGATTCATTTTTGACGCACGCCTGGCAGGGAAGACACCGGCAATGATATTGATGACCATGGCAAAGATCCCGGCTGTGATAAAGTTCTTAAGTTCTATTTCTACGGGCAGGTGGTCCATCTCGAAATACATCTCGGGAGGTACCGGTATCGTGATGGATGCAATTGCCAGTGAAGCGACATATCCCAGTACACAACCGATTATAACCCCGGTCATACCCAAAATCCCTGCCTCCAGTAAAAATATCAGCATTATGCTCCGCCGGGTAGTGCCCATTGCCATTAACATGCCAATCTCACCAACCTTTTCCATGACTATCATTATCAGGATATTGGCGATACCAAAACCCGATATGCTAAAGATGACAATGTAAAAGAAATAAATCATGCCTTCCGAGGTCGCCAGCAGGTCAAGTATTTCTTTATTCTGTTCGATCCAGCTTACGGCGTCATAGCCGGTCTCCCGGTCGATCCCATTCGCCATCTCTTCGGCAGCATAAGCATCATACATCCTTATCCCCATCCCGGTTACCACATCACCTGACCCATAAAAATCCTGCAGACGTTTAAGATTTACAAATGCCATGGTTTCATCAGCTGGCGTTCCGGTCTGGAATATGCCGGTAATGGTAAAATCTGTCGGCCCTGCCCCGGGAATCTGGGCAGTGACAGTATCACCCATCTCCACATCAAGGTTCTGTGCCAGTTTAAAACCAAGGACAATGCGGCTGCCAGGATTTGCAATGGATGCGAACTCCCCCGCAAACATATCCTTTTCCCTGTTAACGACCCGGTTCTCGGCTTCAGGATTGATACCATACAGCAATACTCCTTCTGCGTTGTGCTTGTACTGCAGGGCAGCTTCACCCTGGAAATATGACGAAACTGCCTCTACACCTTCCTGATCATTGATATGGTTCTCAAGTCCGTGGTACAGGTGTATGTAATCCTCGTTCTCCTTGGGATGTACAGTGATATGTGCCTGGTTCTCAATTGTCGAATCTATCCAGATGCTCTTGTAACCGCTCATCATTGACATGCTAACTATAATTATTCCAACTGCCAGTGCTACTGCAATGATGGAAAATAACGTCTGCCTGCGGCGTGACCTGATATGTCTTGAGGCAACACTCAACTCAAACATGCCAATCCCCCTCACTCACGGCCGATCGCCTCCACTGGCTTAAGTTTTGAAGCACGGCTGGCAGGGTATATCCCGGCGATGAGATTGAGCAGGAATGTGAACAACACAATAATGACCGCATCCTGTATCCGCACAACATACGGAATTGATGAGATGCCAGCCATAACTTCAAACCCATAGTCATATGACCCCATATAGAGGGAAAACGCCGCACCCAGGACCACGCCAATTACAGCGCCCAGCAGTCCCAGGATACCGCTTTCCAATATAAATATCATCATAATGCTTCTTCTGTTCACTCCCATTGCCATCAGCATGCCTATCTCTTTAGTCTTCTCCATGACTGCCATAAAGAGAGTACTGACAATCCCGAAGGATGCAATAATTATAATTAAAACCATCATTATGTTATTGCTCGTCCCTTCCAGTTTCAGTGTCTGTATTATCTCAGGATTTGTCTCTTTCCAACCTGAAGCAGGATACCCGAAAGTATCTATCTTATCTGATATGGCCTCCGCACGCTCCCGGTCATCCACACGGACTAAAATGCTGTTCACTACATTGGACACATCAAGAAAGTCCTGGGCTGTGGACATTGAAGTAAATCCCAGTGTTTCATCCATTGGTGTACCGCTGTCATAGATGCCTACCACTTTCAGGGCTGCAGGGTTGGCTTCAGGAAAGGATGCATCGATTGTATCGCCTATTTCCACATCCAGTTTTTTAGCAAGGTCATCACCAACCACAACAGTGTTGGGCGAAACATCCAGGTCCCTGAAACTACCCTCGATAATGTCATCATTGATAAAAAGCACGGAATCGTGAGCTTCAGCCTGGATACCCTGTATGACCACATTCTTGTTCTTGCCTTTGTTTTCAAAGGTTGCCGGCCCGGTAAGCACCGGTGATACGGCCACCACTCCATCGATACTATCAATGTCTTCGACAAGTTTACGGTACAGATGGATGTAGTCTTCACCATCCTTCGGTTCAACGGTCACATGGGCCATCCGGTCCACAGTCTTTTCATACATCTCATTGGTAAAACCCACCATAAGCGCCTGGGTCCACATGAGCATAAAAACTGCCATCCCGACCGCAAGTATAGAAAAGATGGTCTGCCTGCGGCGCGAGGTCAGATGCCTGATGGCTATGAACAGTTCATACACCCGGTATCACCTGTTGCGGCGGTCAGTCCACCTGGATAAGAGAACCAATGCTACGAATGTGGATATTGCCGGATATATACCAAACCCGGACGTCTGTGTAGGTGTGGGTACAGGTGTTGCATCAGCAGAATTATTATAATCTGACTCGATGACAGTATCCCACCGGTCCAGTACATTGCCATCGTTCCCCATCACTTTTACGGACAACCCGTATATACCCGCTGCAAGTTTGCGGCTCCATATAACCTCGATGGTCTCATCATCGCCAGTGGTCAATAGGGGAGATTTTTCCCTTACTTCTTCAACGACCGCGTCGTCCTTTGTGACGGTAAACACAATATGTCCATTAAATGGTACCTGCGAATTGCCAAGCACTGTTGCGCTTGCCCCGGTTTCATCCCGATACAGTTCGGTAATACGTGCATCATCAGTGGCCGTGAAATGCTGAGACTGGGCAATCACTGCTTCCCTCGGTGATGATATCCTGGCCTTTACCCGGGTTGAATAATTATGGTTATTTTCGAGCAGTACGTTCCAGTCCTTTGTGAGGGGTGTGGCCTGGACTACCGTTATCCGGTTATCCATTGTGCGATAAATAACGGTATCGCCGTCCACAAGCATGAATTCTACGTCAGCAAGTACAGGTTTTGGACCGGTCAGTGTAGAATATGGTGCCAGAATGACGCTGATCCCGCTGGAATCAGGCACGATGTCAGTGATAGAAATTCCGGGAAGAGCCTGCCAACCGTATGAGAAATTGAAGTATTGTGTCTCAAGCAGGGAACCATCTATAGACAGGGTCATCCTGGTTCGGTAGAAGCCTTCTTTTGGGTTTGCTATGTCCCATGAAATTACTTTGGTAATATCGGAGTCAGCTTCAACGCTTGGTATGGAGAATTGCCTGGTGGCGATCACTTTTTTATCAAAGATCAGTTCTGCATCGATGGTGATATCCGTATACTGCCCCCCTGAATGAAGAGTGATGTCAGCCGAATCTATATCAGAATATACATCAATGATAGCAATATCTTCAGCCATAGTTGGCGGGAGAAAGATACATGCAAGGATTATCAAAGACAATAATATGAATGGTTTATAGGTACTCAATTAATTATCCCCCGTAAAGTAATGAATGGGCTGGAATATTTCAATAATTATATTTAAGGTCAAACTATTTAGGTGATACGGATTACAGGCAATTTTACCTAGAATCAATACTTATCCAATTGAAAAATGATGGTACCATGAGAATCGCAGTTGTAGCAATCCAGGGAAATGTTGAAGAACATATATCAGCAGCAAAAGGAGCCCTGAAAGAGATGAGAGTGCCGGGGGAAGTGCTCCCGGTGCGGCACAGTGGTACCATTCCCACCTGTGACGCCATCATCATTCCCGGAGGTGAAAGCACTACACTGGGCCGGCTCATGGCCCGCGAGGGCATCGATAGAGAGATTAAAGAAGCTGCCGCTGCAGGTAAACCCATAATGGGCACGTGTGCCGGCCTGGTCCTGCTGGCAAAGGACGGCGGTGACCAGGCCAGGCGTACCGGGCAGCATCTTCTGGGAATAATGGACATGAGCGTGGACCGTAACGCTTTCGGAGGTCAGCGGGAATCTTTCGAAGTCCCGCTGGAGGTATCAATACTGGAAACGCCATACAATGCAATATTCATCCGTGCTCCGGTAATTACCAATGTTAAATCCGGTGTCGAAGTACTGGCCACTTTTGATGACTATATTGTCGCAGCAAAACAGGGTAACGTTATTGCCCTTGCATTTCATCCGGAGCTGACCGGGGATTTCAGGATACACCGGTACTTTTTCGGACTCGGGAAATAAAACGTCGGGTCCAATCCCAAAATCACGATAACGAATAAAAAATTGTCTATGAATAAATGTAAAGAAGCAAACACAATCTAAAGGGTGGGAGTATAGAGTGAAAAAAAATTTTCGAGTGCCTGCTTCTTTTAGTTCGTTCGAGAACGAACGTAGACACAATGTGGCATTTCGTATTTAAATGTTGTCATAGTAAATAAATTTTCGATGAGTTAACGCAGTTAACCCGTTCATTTCATCAAATGTAATCCATGTATATTTGATAATATGGAGCCCATGTCCCCTGTTTTTGTACAAGAGTTGTTATACAGGGGCTTTATGGGGTGGGAGTGGGGAGTATAGTGTTAAAAAAGACCCCTGTATAACTTCAACTCTTGGTTCGTCTGAGGACGAACAATAATTATATATTCTCACATACTATTTATATATTGTCAGTGAAAATAAAATTCCCATGAGTTCACAGCGTAAATATAATATTGAAAACCAGTATTATGGAGTATGATAACCCCGCCCTTTCTGGTTGAGATTCAGTTGTTCGATACGTTCAAGAGTGTCTGCTTCATCGGCACTCTTATCATCCCGCACCCTGACCAGCCTTGGGAACCGCAGTGCAAATCCGGAATCATAGGTTGGGCTCTTCTGGATCTCTTCGAATGCCACTTCAAATACTACCTGTGGCACAAATTCAAGTTCCTTACCACTCTCAACCACAATTAGTTCCTTGAACCGGGACGTGAGTTCGTCCAGCATTTCATCGGTGATACCGGTCCCCACCCTCCCTATAGACAGAAATTCACCGGTATCGGATTCAATGCATGCCAGATGGTACGAACCGATGAAATTAGCACGCCGGCCCTCGCCCCATTCACCGCCCACAACGGCCAGGTCCAGGGTCTCCATCAGGGGTTTGACCTTTAACCAGTGTTTACCTCGTTTGCCAGGTGAATAAAGAGATTCCGGATTTTTCAGCATCACCCCTTCATGACCTGCATCCAGTGCCTGTTTGTATATGCCTTCAATTGTATTGATATCTGATGTTACAATCTGTTCTGCCACCGACATGGTACCAGATGAAATCACACACTCAACCAGCCGCTTCCGCCTCTGTACCAATGTCCTGTCGAACAAGCTCTCTCCATTAAGGTATACGACATCAAAGAGGAATAACTGGAGAGGTATCTCACCCTTCATGTTGTCCACATCATATTTCCGCCTGAATCGTTTGAGTATCTGCTGGAAAGCCCCCGGTTTTCCATCCTGGCCCAGCACTACGGCTTCCCCATCAAGCACGGCACTCCTGGCATTTACCCCTGTCCTGACCATATCCACGATATCAGGCAGCGAGGCGGTAACATCTTCCAGGCGCCGCGAAAAAAGAGACACATTGTCCCCGTTCTTGTGTATCTGGACCCTGGCTCCATCGAATTTCCATTCCACTGCCACCGTGCCCATTTCACCGGCTACGGCCGTAATTCCCTGGGATACCTGTGCGAGCATCATTTTTATGGGACGACCCAGCTTGATATCCAGTCCTGTCACTCCATCCGTACCTGAGAGTTTTGCTTCCCTGGCGACAAGGCCGAGGTCATTGGTCATCATATACGCCCGTTCAACAGCCTCCTTTAGCACATTGAAAGCCACAGCGATGGCATCCCTGACAATTCCCTCACCCACCCCTATCCTCAGTTCCTCTATGGCGAGCCTGGCCAGGTAGATGGCTTCAGAGGATGTGACCACACTGAACAGGAACTGCAAATGCCTGACCCTGGCGGCCTGGGAACCCTTACCCGATGAATTTGCGATATCAGTAAGCCTGCTATAGACATCCTGTACTGAGAGGCCGGGCTTATCCTGATTGAAGGCTGCAAAGGTAGACTGTGCCTTCTTTGCTGCTGTCAGTGCATCCCTGGCTGCCAGTCCGACATCCCCGGTCTCACGGACCAGGTTGATGACTTCTTTCACCGGCAGGCCCGAAGCTTTTGAAACAGCAGTGTACAGGAGGCTGGGACCGATGCCCATCTGAAGGGGACTCCAGACCGGAAATACCAGGCCCATTATGAACCTGGCTACGATCTCAAGTTCATCATCGTCAACCTTCTGGAAAAATTCAGCCACCATCTGTGTCATATCCAGTGAACTGGACGTGTCCTCGATACGCTGGCAAATAGTTGCAAAATCCTGGAAACTGGTCATCCAGTCTTTAACGGGAATATGAAGTAAAAACAGTTTCTATATGTTTGCATAAGGTTTTAGGGTCTGGGGTCCATAATAACAGCTTCATGAAAGAGGAAATGACCAGTGTGGATGTGGCTGCCATTGTGTCCGAGTTCAATACAGGTGAACTCAGCCTGGTGGATGCCAAGATCGGGAAGATCTACCAGACCAATTATGATGAAATGCGGATGACCTTGAACATTTACGGACAGGGCAGGCATAACCTGGTGATACAGGCGGGTAAGAGGGTACACCTCACCCAGCATCCACGTGCTGCACCTCAACTGCCACAGGGATTTCCCATGCTGCTTCGCAAGCATGTCATGGCAGGCAGGATAAAGAAAATTTCACAACATGACTTTGACCGCATCATAGAATTTGAAATAATTCGTGCAGACGTCACTACAAAGCTTATTGCCGAGTTGTTCGCAAGGGGCAATATCATCCTGACCGATGACGAAGGGCGTATCATTCAGCCCATGAAACCGGTAAGTTTCAAGGACAGGACGTTGCGCAGGGGCGAGATATATGAACTGCCACCGGCACAGCTCAGACCGCTTGATATGACCTCTGAAAAACTTGCCGATATATTTTCGGAATCTGATAGTGATATCGTCAGGACACTGGCCACAAGGCTGAATATGGGCGGCCTGCTGGCAGAGGAAGTGTGCCTGCGGGCCGGTATTGACAAGCATGTTGTGGCAGGGGAGGTGTCTGACTTTGATAGGGTATTGGAGGCATTGAAATCAGTTTTTCGTCCGATCGAGGATGGGAAACTTGAGCCGCATATCGTGGTAAAGGATGGTAAGAACGTAGATGTGGTGGCGTTCGGGCTTGAACGATACAGCGGGTTCGAGACCCTGAAGTTTAATAGTTTTAACATGGCGCTGGATGAATATTTCAGCGCAGGAATAGAGGTCGTAACCCCTGCACAGGTAAAAGAGGTGAAAAAGGAGAGTGTGCTTGATAGGCGACTTTTGCAGCAGCAGCAGGCGATCGAGAAGTTCGCCAAACAGGCGGATCAGTTGAAGCAGACCGGGGATCTGATTTATGCCCATTACCAGACCATTGAAGAGACGGTAAAGGCCATCAGTGAGGCCAGGGAACGGCTGGGCTGGGATGAGATACAGGCCCGCCTGAAGGGTGCAGATACACCGCAGGCTAAACTCATCAGGTCCATAGACCCGAGTAAAGGAACGCTGACGCTGGAACTGGATGGGCAAAAAGTACTGGTCGACATTAAATTGACCATACCCCAGAATGCCCAGCTGTTTTACGATAAGGCAAAGAAGATATCGGGCAAGAGGTTAGGGGCCGAGCGGGCCATTCTCCAGACCGAGAAGTTGATGGCCAGGAAGGCTGAACCGGATAAGCAAAGGAAAGGCGGTAAGATAAAGGTGAAGCCCCGCTGGTATGACAGGTTCAGGTGGTTCGAGTCGTCTGATGGCTTTTTAGTGGTGGGCGGCAGGGATGCCGGCACCAATGAGGATGTGGTAAAGAAGTACATGGAGAAGCGGGATATCTTCTTCCATACCGAAGCTCCGGGCTCGCCTGCTGTTGTCATCAAGACCGAAGGCAGGGAAGTGCCGAAAACGACGCTTGAAGAGGCTGCCAGGTTCGTGGTCTCCAATTCAAGTGTATGGAAGTCGGGGCGAGTGGATGGTGACTGCTACTGGGTGACATCAGAACAGGTGTCCAAGACCCCGGAGTCGGGCGAGTACGTGCCCCGGGGTTCGTTCATTATCAGGGGCAAGCGCAATTATATGAGTGCTATCGTGGGGGCTGCGATTGGCATACGGATCGAAGGCGGGATTAAGTTCTTTGGCGGGCCGCCTGAAGCGGTGAGAGGGCGGGCGCAGTATATAGTCGAAGTCGAGCCCGGGGAGTTCAGCCAGAATGATATTGCCAAGAAGGTCTACAAGATGCTGGTGGATATGATCGGGGACCGGGCGCTGGTGAAGTCTATCGCTTCGGCTGATAAGATTGCTATGATGCTGCCGCCGGGGGAGTCAAGGGTAGTGAAGAAGGGGTGAGTTCATGGATTCTACTCATGAGATTATGTCAGACCCGGAACTTTTGCAGCAGATTAAAGAGAGCAGGAAAGATTTCAAGGCCGGAAGATACAAAGAAATTCGTGAACTAATTGAAAAATAGAAACAGCACTTATTTCATTTAATGGATGCTGGAAAAAACATTAAACCGAAGAAATCAAAGTACGGTGCTCCTGGCACAAAATCCAGGAGTGTCCAGGATTTCATGACCTGATGTTTTTAAGTGTCTTGATTTTGAAAATCGTGTTTTTACCTCTAAGGGCTATGCGACGAATATTTTTAATTGTAATTCATCCACTCCGTTCTCTCTTAAAGTATAAATTGTGCAAATGATTCGGAACACGGATGACACGGATTAAACGGATGTACACGGATACGATTGATTAGTTTTTCATGTTCAATCAAAAAGGAGAATATACAATGCTTCACGCCGAGTCAACGACCTCGGACCGGAGGTCCGAAAGGCATCAGGAGGATGCTCGAAGGATGTCTATGAGATTTTTATTTTTTATTATATAGCCTTTTTAATAGATTAATGAGACTATCTAGGTCTTGATAATTATAGAAATGTGCAGGAAGCTTAACATATTTGCTTGTATCTCTATAGTTTAAAGGAATTCTTAAAGTAATTCTATCTTCTCGTTTGTTTTCAAAGTTTGGTATTTTAAATTCATTAAACGGAATCTCGACAAATCTTGGTGTATCAAGAGCAAACATTATGAAAATTGTAACATTTTTTCCAGCATTAGATAAAATCAAAAATTTTTCTAATTGCAGCTTAGTGAAATAAATTCTAGGTTCATCAATATTTGGCCCGTATTTACTTTTTATTTCACTGATAATAATTTCATTATTTTCCCATCTAATCAAATCAATATTATACAAATTATTTTTTTCAACTTGTTTATCAATATTATTTAAAATAACGTCATATTTTTCATCATAATTTTCACGACTGAATTTATATGAATATACAATAATACCGCTCTCGAAAAAAGTTCTGGCCAATAGGTTTTCCATAAAAAAACCAAATGGTTGCCGTAATTGTTGTTTAGGAGTTTGGTTCATTTTTATTCACCTCTTCAAGCCTCCAGTTTGTTCAGTTTTTGGGAGGTATTATATAGATTATTTTGTTGGGAAATATATTTTACCAGAGTGGAGTGAAAGTAATATATCAGTCCTTGAATTTTAAAAAAACGAGCATAATCCACCATCTTGCAGTCACTATACCTCGGACTTAAGTACCGTAGGCCTGTAATAGCTCTCTTCATTACAGTTTTTCATCTTATCCGGCATTTTCTCTCCCATATATTTTCCATCCATTTCTTCAGTCAACTGGCTATAAT
>JAHYIS010000026.1 GCA_019429385.1 ANME-2 cluster archaeon
CAAATTTGTATAAACGAATTGCGCTGATTCTGGCGGTGGTATCAGTATTAGCTACGGTATTGACGGGTAATGCGGCTGCGGATGTTGTTGTGACTGCGAGTGGGGATCCGATCGAGGGTGCACTTGTCAAACTTACAGCATATCCACAATATAATGGCACTACCGACGTTAATGGAGACTATACCATAAACAATGTTCCAGTAGGATCGTATTTTATGTTAACAACCCATCCAGATTATGCTCCCAATATCACAAGCATTAACTCCACCACGGGAATTAATATCAAGAATATTACATTGGATGTATGCCGCGATAACTTTTCAGATGTGGGCTGCGTTTTTTGGGGCTATGTATATGTAATGTACCTATATGACAATGGCGTTACATCAGGTTATCCAGATGGGACATTCAAACCAGATAACCAGATTAGCAGAGCTGAAACTGCAACTTTCATTGTCAGGGCTATGAATCTGACATATACCGGTGGACTTACTGATTTCAGCGACGTTCCCCCAACTCATTGGGCTTATCAATATATCATGGCTGCAAAGCAGAATGGGATTGTAGGTGGCTATCCAGATGGTACCTTTTTACCGGATAATCTGGTTTCAAGAGCTGAGATCTCAGTGATGGTATCCAGGGCAAGGGGATGGAGTTTTAGTGGTATAGGTGTTGATTTCATCGATGTTCCTTCAACTCATTGGTCCTATCCGTATGTCATGACTGTAAAGGAAAAAGGTGTTGTCGGTGGCTATCCAGATGGTACCTTTTTACCGGATAATAGGGCCTCAAGAGCTGAAACCAGTGTTATGACATCACGAATGAGGTTGTGGGTCTAGTAAGCCAACAAAAAGTGAGTATGGTTCCAGAAAATTTTGGAACCATAATTTTTCACGTCATTTTTAGGTATCAGCTTCTATTTTCCATAAATCTAGTTCTTTCGAATTTCTTTCTATGCAGTGCTTGCAGAATAATTCATCATTACCTTCAGTTTTATTTGAAAGGTAATTCACCATATCTTTGCCTTTATATTTAGTGAAAATTTCTTCAAGACTATTATTTATTGCATTACCAAGACTGTATTTATTTGGACCATAGTAAGAGCAACAGGGGAACACTTCGCCATCGAAGTTTATAACTATTGTGTCATAGAAAAATTCACACTTCATCTTATCTGGATTTTTTGTCACAGGGGTCGGAAACATTGGGTAATCCGGTGTAATTCCACCCGTAGCCGAATAAAAAATTATATTATGTTTGTCACAAAAATTTCGTGCGGCTTGTATTTCATCCAACGACCATGGGAATTCCAGGTATTGCCACATTACTGTAGTATATGGTGGTCTATTTTTTATTATTAACTGAATATTATGCATTACATTATCAAAATCAACATTTTTCCGATACATTTCACATATACCTTGTGAAAAACCATCACATGAAATAATAATTACATCTCGATTTAGATGCTTTAATACTTCTTTCAGTCGTGTATCATCAGTAAACGAAAAATTTGAATTGATTATTAATGTTGTTTTTGTCGTCTCTTTTAAATATTTGACTATTTCTGGAAGTTCTGGATTGAGGAATGGTTCACCCCAGTTATATAACCCAATATTTCCACAATATTCTTGGAATGATTTTTCAGAGATATCTTTCAATGATTCTAATTTCATCATTCCTTTTGGTGTATCTTTGAGCTTCAATCTCATGCCTGTAGGACAATAAGGGCAATTCAAGTTACATATATTACATGATTCAATGGAGATTTGTTTAAAATTATTTATATTAAAATGGTTCACATTTTTTGTCCGTCTGGTAAATCTAGTGAATACTCGCTTTAAAGATCTATAAAAAACATTTTTGAATCTCATTACCAGTTTCTCATTATTACAGTTTGTTTATTATCTTTCGACATTTCTAGTTCATTCTATTATTCCTGTCAGAATAAATATTGCTCAAGCAGTCTTATCTTATATTTCCGCAAAGGTAATGAATTATTATATGAAATGCATTTATTTAATCTACTTTGATCTTTTTGCCGTTCTTTAAGTGTTTTTCGTAAATTAACCATATTCCAACTGATTGCTTTTATTCGTAATCTGGTTTCTCTAAAATTAAGTTTTCTCACGTTTTTAAGGAATTTAAGGCCAGTACTGATAAATAAAAAGAATACAAAAATCGGAATGTATGTAAAGTCAAAATTCTTTAAAACAAATCGAATTCTGCTGCGTTCCATATAATATAATTTCCAATCGCCTTCGCCAAGAGATGCAGATACTACATGTTTTACTATTGCAGATGGAACATACATGAGGTCATATCCTGCACGTATCATTCTTGCACACCAATCAGTTTCATCGAAATACATGAAATATCCTGTATCCAACAATCCGATTTCATCAATAATTTCCTTTTTCACAAGCATTGCACAACCGGTGAGATAATCTACTTTATTGGCCGTTTCATCTCCCGTGAAATTATAGGCACATCCGGTATATGGATCAATTTTTGACCATGTACTTGAGACTGCGTTTTTTCCATAGGTGTCATTATAGAAATATACTTTCCCTGCGACAGCAGCGATATTTTCGTTTAATTCTATTTCCTCTATCAATTTTACCAACCAATCTTTCTTTGCAACCGCATCTTGATTAAATAAGGCCAATAATTCTCCATTAGCATTATTGATGCCGATATTTGTACCCCCTGCAAAACCTTGATTATCATCATTTTCAATAATTCGGACAATTGGAAAGTTTTCTTTGACCAATTCTACTGAACCATCCGTGGATGCATTATCTACCATGATTATTTCAAAATGTGTGTAAGTTTGGTCCAGCAACGATGAAATACATTCACGGAGATATTTTTTTCCATTCCATGTAACGATTATTATGGAAACGAGTGGATTGTAATTCATGTAAACCTCCTATATCGTTGTGTTTAAGTTCTGAATGTTATGATGCCGTGTTAATTCGAATAAATATTTGAGTATTCATCCTTTTATAATATTTTATCAATGTTCGATTTTAGTAGTTCATATCTTGAATCCCATGTATTATTTTCTGCAAATTGTATCCGTTTTTTTTCCATAACGGAATCATTTTCTTGCAATGCAATGTCGATTTTTGTCATGAAATCTTCCTTATCTTTTGCAATATAGCATAAATCACTATAGGGTAACAATTCAGGTAATTCTGTTGACACTACTGGTTTTCCCGTACTTAAATATTCATAAAACTTAACAGGATGCGTTGCTTCAATAAGCGGATTCAATTTAAAAGGAATTATACAAACATCAAACCAATACAAATATTGTGTAAGGTCTGTATAGGGTTTTTCACCTAGAAAATGGACATTTGAAAGTCTATTTAATATGTTATTATCCGAACCAAAAGTTCGCCCAATAAGTACAAAATTCCAATCGTTTCTTTTCTGTGCAATATATTCAATTATTTCATTATCAAACCATTCTGCAATTGCCCCGTAATAGCCTATTATGGGTTTTTTCATATCCTGTAATAGATTGTTAGGTATCAATTTTGAAAAATACTGAAAATCACCGGCATTAGGAACTAAAATCGTTTTTTCATTTCTATATTTTTTAGATTTTTTATTGAGATGCATTGAAGAAACAACCAATAAATCGCTTTCAGCAAATAATTTTTCTTCTTCTTTAACCCTATTCCTATTGATATTTGAAAATCCTGTGTGTTCATCCATACAATCATAGACTATTTTCCATCCATAGAGTTCTTTTAATCTTAATGCTAAAGGAGTCCACGATGGAAAGGCGATGAGACTCATGGCTTTTATCTCGAAAGTATGTATTACCATATTTATTGAATCAATAAGGCTTTCTAATTGTCTGTCACTCAGGACATCATTGTAAATATTAAAATTTGATGAAATATCTAACCGTAGTTCAAATATATGGTCGGCAATTTTTCTGACTTTAAAGATTTCATCCAATGGCACTGATTCTATAGTCAGATAAAAAACCCTATGGCCATCATTTGCAAATTTCAATAAAAGCTGTTGTGGTCTTTGAAATCGAAAATCCCAATTGATAATAGGAAAACAGAATATATCTATTTTATTTTCAAGTCTTGGAGGAATATTAATAAATTTATAGTTATCTGAAGTTGATTCTTGTTCAGAAGGATGGTCGGGATGGTTACCACCAATCTTTCTAATCGCGAGCAGTAACGACATATACACTTTCCACCTTCTGGATCCCGGAAGTAAGAGCCTCTCAATAACGCCATTAAATTTCATCACCATACGCCATGTTATTGATTGATAAATCGATTGGAGGGTCTTTTGGAGTTCAATGTTGTTGGATTGTAGCGTTGCTATTTCTGCATCTTTAGTATTTATTTCAGATACCAAGTTATTGAATTTCAAGACTGATTGGTGACTCTCTTCATATCCGATGCTCAGCACATAATGTACGCCATCTTTTAGGTCGATTAGTTTTTGCACCTCTAAAACAGCGTTAGAAAAATCCCCATCTGTATAATATAACCGCGCCAAGAGATAATGGACTATTAAATTATTCTCTTCCAATAAAATAGCTTTATTATACATTTCAAATGCTTTGGAGGCTTCATCTTTCTTATCATATTCCATCCCAAGTTGAATGTATGCTCCGATATGATATGGTTTCTCTGAAATTATATCTTTATATGTATCAATAATTTGAGATTCATTGGTTAAAATATGCGCTTGATTTTGTATTTTCGTGAATCTTTTTTCCTCAATTTCTTGTTTAATTACTGAGAAATAGCCCAATAAATCTTGTTTCATTTGTTTAATACTTTCTGAAATTTCTGTTTCAATCTCTTGCTTATTGTGAAGTACCTCTTCAATTTTATCCAATAGAATATCACGCTGAATTTCTCCCAAATCCACCGTAAACTTTTCTTGTCCGATTGACTCCATAAATCTTCGAACTTTTGTAAAATAATTAATCCCGATAACAGGTATGCCATTTGTTGCAGCAAATATCAGAGAATGGAGTCTCATCCCGATAACAATATCCATTTTAGACAAAAGGTATTTTATTTCACCAGGTGACAATTCATTTTGAATATTTATGTAACAATTATGTTTTAGGCTTGAAATAATCATGTCATGAATTATTGCGTCATCTTCGATGCCTTCATGAGTTGATAACGGAATAAAAACAAATTTTGCACCAAATGTTTCAAATGCCGAATCTAACGTGTGTGCAATTTCTTTTGCTGCGTCTTCAATGTTTCTCCACCATCTTTGTCGCAGACATATCCCGATATGAATCCCTTCACCGATGTTGAATTCCATGGGAATGTCATGTAGTAATACCGCCATGTCGGGTATTAAGTAAATATCTTTTGTTGGTAAAATACGTTCAAATTCAAATTTTGAGACATAATCCCTTACACTTACTTTAAGGGAATGCTCTAACAACAGCTTTAAGTTATTTTGCTCATTTGGTCCATAAATGGGGCATGTGACACCAACACCTAAAATAAGAATTTTAGCATTTATTTTGTCAAACCATTCAGTATAATTATTAAACGGAGCCGGAGGGCCAAAATTGAATACTCCTCCGCCTCCGAGAATAATATAATCCATTTCTTGAAATGTCTTCAATATTTCTTCATTTAAGAATTGAATATCAAATATTTTGATTTCATATTCGGAAAAAAAATACTCTAACACACATCTGAGAGCTTCATCACCCGCATTCTTCTTTCCGTACCATCCAATTAATGCTATTTTCATTATGATTTCTCTGTAAAATAATGATTGTCTAATATACTAATTTTAGATTTATTCTACCTTCATTTTTAAGTTTCAAATAAAATCTTTCATCACGTTTCAATTTTTCATATTCTTCAATATTCCGATATTTAAGAATTCTTGCAGGATTACCACCAACAACAGCGCATTTTGGTACATCCTTTGTAACAACAGACCCCATAGCCACCACTGCACCCTCATTGATTGTAACACCTGGTACAATTTTGACAAACCCACCTATCCAGGTATGTGAACATATCCGGATTTTTTTTAAAATTACTACCCCATCGTAAGGTATTGATTCTGCATTTTCATAATTATGGTTGGCAGATATTATTGCAACTTTTGGCCCAATTATCACATAATCGTCTATTATCACACCACCAGTGCCCCAAAATAGAGCTCCCGGACCGATATGTACATAGTTACCAATCTCTATTGTATGAGGTTCCATAAAAACACTATCTCCGGTAATCTCAACGTATCTCCCAATACGTTTAAATTTAGTAAGCATTATTTTGACTTTAATATCTAAATAATTCTTATTGATTTTATCTATAATGCTTATAATGGCAGCATACATTTTCTTCATTTCAGGTCAGGCCTACATAAAAAAAAATTGAGTTAATCACTTTTTTCATTTCAATCCTCTATTCCGTGTATAACATTTAATTTAATCGAAAATATTCTCATATCACCTAATGAATTCGCATATTTAGAAATTTGAGCTGGTCTTGCCACAACAGACCATCTATACGTCTTACCTCTTTCCAAGATCAATCTTTCATTATCATGTACTATTCCACTTGTTGGTATCTCAAATGTATCCGCGTTTTTTGGTAATTTGAAGACATATAATTTACCTTCTTCACTATCTGTGATATCTCTTATCCTTAAATCAATACCATCCATAAGCTCTAATGGATTATTTATTTTCCAATTCAAAGCAATCTTTGTATCTTCAATCATTGAAAAAACCGGTGCATTCAAGACAGGCATATTTAATGTTTGAATCCCCAGGGATTGAATATATTTTGATCCTACCTCCCACACATTACCACTTGTTTTAAGGGTTCCATGTTCCAGTAATATTGCTTTATCGCATATATCTTGAATAGTGCTGAGAGAATGAGATACAAGAACGATTGTGACACCAGATTTCCTAAATTCATGCATTTTTTCCTTGCACTTCATCTGGAACTTCTCATCCCCTACAGCCAGTACCTCATCCAGTAGCAGGATGTCTGGCTCTGTGGCCACCGCAGTTGCAAAAGCAAGGCGCGCATACATTCCAGAAGAAAAGTTTTTAATTTTCACGTTTTCGAATTTTTCGAGTTCTGAAAATTCAAGAATCTCATCATATTTTTCATCCATTTCTTTTTTTGTCATACCGAGGATGCTTCCGTAAAGATATACGTTCTCTTTTGCTGAAAGTTCACTCTGGAAGCCTACTCCCAGTTCCAGGAAAGGTGCAACCTTTCCATTTATGGTAACATTTCCTACATCAGGGGAGAGAACCCCTGCTAATATCTTCAATAAGGTGCTTTTTCCAGAACCGTTCTCACCTATGATGCCTATGGATTCTCCCTGTTTAATAGTAAAGCTTATGTTCTGAAGCGCCTGGAACTCATCGTAACCACGCTTTCCCTTAATAGAACCAATGATGTTCTCCTTTACCGTTGACTTCTTCTCATGGGGGATGCGGAATCGTTTTGAGATATTCTGGACTATGACAGCCTGTTCTTCTCGTTGTTTGGTTTTTTGATGTTGGGACATATTTGAGCGAAAAAACAATAAACCGATACGGTCTGGATTAACTCCAAAAATCAAATATTGGATGTGTTAATTTCAGTTCATTGTTGATTTTGAATTAATTATTGTTGTTAGTGCTATACTATAACATTTGTTCTTTAATTTTCGGAAATTTCGGTAATTGATTTTAGATAGAGATTTTTTCAACGCATCCATAAATCAAGGAATTCTCTCCTTTCGAAATCAGAGTTATTTGTTTTCATTTTTTCAATATACTGGAGCTTGATAGATGAGATATGAATTGCATCATAAGATAATAAATTATATTTTTGATAAATCGACGTGCATGAATAAGTATCCCTAAGTTGGGCCAAATAATCCTTTATATGTCAGTTAGGTTTTTGGAGGGTGACAATATCTTGACCTGTAATTCTAGGATTATAATCTAATATCTCGAAAAATTGTGCATAATTTTCAAGAACATATTTTTCGTTGTGATATGCCGTTTGGTACCATTCAGGAAATATTCCATTAAATGTATTGTCAGTAATAAAAACAAATCCTTCATTTTCCATCTTTGCAACATTATTGATATCAAGATTCTTCTCCCAGTAATATCTACCATGAAGAGTTAATATCAAGATACCACCAGGTTTGATAATCCGATCAAGCTCTCTCAGCCAATGAAATTGATTGTCCTCGTTAAGGTGGGTAAAAACTGAAATCGCATAAATAAGATCAAAGAAATCAGAAGGATATTCTAAAGGTGGCAATGCCTTATTAACATTAAACGTAGCAAAATCGAGATTATTCTTGCACCAAGAGATTGCATCAGAGTCAATATCCGTTCCATAGAAATGTGTTGATTTCGATTTATCTTCAAACCACATTAATGTACGCCCACACCCACAGCCAAAATCTAAAACGTGTTGATATGAATCCACGCTTCGATTGATTTTTGAAAGTGTAGTTTCGATATCTTGGCTGCATATTTTGCCAAAAAGGAAAAAAGTATCAACATCAGGTGAACCATGGACCCGGTATCTTAAAGATGCCGAAGGTAAACGATTTAAACCATTATGTTCTATGTAGCGATGGTCATGTAAACCGACATACCAAACATACATTTTAATGTATTTTCGGTGGAAGAATTGTATAATATAAATAGCCTTTTTAGGCAAATAGGGTTTAATTTTTTTCCAAATCTCTATGAACATGTTAATTTTTCCTATTATATACATTGACTTACATATAATCCAAGGGAATAGATGAGTAATAAGATTTCCTATCACCTATTGTGGAATAATTATTGTTGGTATTGATTCTTCTTTTGGAAGGAAGTCTATAATATAATTATTCATTTATATTTTTCGATATTAAATGGTAACCAGACAAAAATATGCCATGTCAGTCAATTCAAATTAGATATTTGAAATCATTTAATTGCCTTAACTTCACCGTGGTGTAATTTTTTGCTTTTCATAATAATATTCAATATTCTATCACTGCTATTCCCGTCCCCGAATGGATTTTTCCAAGAAGTTCTTTTGACCATCATCTCATTCGCTGCCTTTGCAATGCTCAATGGTTCAATTCCTGCAAGCAAATTCGCACCAGTTTCGATCGTTTCAGGACGTTCTGTGTTATCCCTTAAAGTTATACAGGGTACACCTAAGATACATGCTTCTTCCTGGATACCGCCTGAATCCGTCGCTATGAGTTTGGCATTCTTTTCTAATTGTAAAAATTCTAGATAACCAAATGGTTCGCACATAATAAGATTATTAATCTTGTTGAGTTCATCCTGAAGATGTAACATGCCGATCATTTTTTTTGTTCTTGGATGAATTGGGTAAACAATAGTAACTTTATTCCGAGAGGATATTTCAGCGAGACCCTGAAGAATTCCTTGAAATCTATCTTTTTTGTCTACATTTTCCTGTCTATGGATGGTTACAAGAATATAGTCTTTCTTAGCAAGGTCAAGGATATTCATAACATCCATTTTTCGATTAGACAGTTCAAGATTCTTGTAAACTGCATCTACAACCGTATTTCCTGTCACAAAAATTTTTTCGTCCGGAATCCCTTCTTTCAATAGATTTTTTTTGCTCCCTTCGGTAGGTGCAAAAAGGTAATCCGAAATATGATCTGCAATGATTCGATTAATTTCTTCAGGCATCGACCTATCAAAACTTCGAAGTCCAGCTTCAACATGACCTACCTTGATTCCCAATTTTACTGAAGCCAGGGCGCCTGCCATAACAGTATTTGTATCACCCTGAACAAGGACGATATCAGGCATTTCTTTTTGAAGGACCGCTTCAATTCCTTCCAGCATCTTTCCTGTCTGCGTACCATGAGTCCCTGAACCGACATCCAGGTTGAATTCTGGTTGCGGGAGTTCCAGTTCTTCGAAAAATATCCTATCCATCTCATAGGAATAATGCTGTCCAGTGTGAATTTGGAAAAAATCCTCATTACGTTTTTGAAGTTCCGTAATTATAGGAGCCATTTTAATAATTTCAGGGCGGGTTCCTAGAATTATAGCTAATCTCATGGATCCCCTTTTGAATACTTAATTATAATGTCTATCATTGTTTCAGCTCTTTTATCCCATGTATTGTTAATAAGAAAATCAACATAATTCCTTTTTTTGTTATTATTTAATGCCTTTTCTATGGCACGAATAAATGTGTCATGGTCTTGGGCTATGTATACGATATCTTCATATTCAAAAATATCTGGAAGTGAAGTACTAACGACAGTTTTATCAGATGCAAGATATTCATATAGTTTGACCGGATTAACATAATTCGTCAGATCATTTACTTTAAAGGGTATGATTGCTACATCAAATTGACTGATATAATTTGGCAGATCATTATATGATCTGGCCCCAATAACATGAATATTCTCATATTTTTTTAATGCAGATATATTACTTAATTGTTCAGGATGAACAGGTCCTATAAGCAAAATGGAAGACGCGACAAATTTTAATGCAATCTTTTCTATCAACTCGAAATCAAACCATTCATAAAGCGCACCAACATAGCCAATAATGGGTTTTTGTAACAGTTTTATATCAAAAGGAATATTATGTTTTTGATTTTGAAAATGGTCAATATCTACAGCATTTCTGACCAAAAATACTTTCTTTGCACCATTTGACAGCGCATTTTCATACAAATTTTTGGATGAGGTAGTCACGACATCTGATTTTTTCATGAGCAATTCAATATAATATTTCATCCATCGGGGAACTTCAGTAAAACCCAACCTGTTATCAATGAAATCATATATTATCAATTTTTCATTAAAATGTCCGATGAGACTTGAATATCTGGGCTCATAAAAAAGTAAAATCGGTTCAGACACCTTGAAAATAGAGATGCTGGATCTAATAATCAATAAAGAAACAAAATCATTGATCTTTCTGAGAAATGAATGTTTTTCGAAAAGAGATAATCTTGGTAAAGGAAAAATCACAATATTCTTTAATTTTCTAGGCTGAATCCTGCTTGGATTTTTCAGAATTTTTTTAATAGAAATTGGCTCGATAAATAAGATATTCCATGATAAAGGAAATCTGGTCAATAGTTGTTGATGTCTTTGCCAGATGAAATCCCAGCAAATATCAGAAAAACAAATGATATTCATATTACTTCTGCGAACCTTTTAGATAATTTTTTAAATAATATTGTTCCCATGAATAGCACTACTAATCCGATCATGAATACATAGATCATATCAGACATTTTTGGCAATGCTCCATCCAGAATTATTGCTCTGTACATTTTAATTAATAGTGTAATAGGATTCAGATTATAATAGAAAAGATACTTGTTAGGTATATAAGAAATTGGATAAAATATTGGTGAAAGAAAAAAGCCAACCTGAAGAATAAGTTCCCATATTTGGTTCATATCTCTATAATAGACAAACAATGACGCAAGTATCAATCCGGTTCCATAGATAATAATAAAAAAAATGAGATGGATAAATGGAAATAGAAGGAATGTGCCTGATAGGCCCATCCCCAGAATAATTAATAATGGTATAAGCACTAAAAATTCAATGAGGGAACTTATTAAACTTGAGATTACTACACTTATTGTAAGAATTTCTCTTCTAATATAGATTTTAGTCACCAGGTTTGATTTACTTACGATAGAGTTCATAGCAAATGTAGTTCCCATGGAAAAAAAACGCCATGCTAGTAGGCCAGTAAGCAAATAACCAATAAAATTATCCTGGTTCTGAAAAACATTACCGAAAACAAAAAACAGAACAAGCATCATAAGGAGGGGGTTCAGTATCGACCATGCAAATCCCAGAACTGAATTTGAATATTTAATCTTAAGGTCGCTTATGACCAGGTTTTTTATTAATTCTTGATATTCAAATAAGTACATAGGTGTTCATATACTCCGTTTTCGAAAATCTCGTACCAGTTCACCTGCATGGATCAACGAGTCAAATGTTCCTGCATCGCTCCAGAATCCTGAAAGGATGGAATAACTCATTTCACCCATGTGGATATAGGAATTGTTCACATCTGTTATCTCAAGTTCACCCCTTCCGGATGGATTCAGATCATATATCAGATTGAAAACCTTCGGGTCATAAAAGTATAATCCAGTAACCGCCAGATTCGACTTTGGTACATCAGGTTTTTCTTCAATAGACAAAATTCTATCACCACTGACCTCAGCCACCCCGAACCTGTTAGCATCCGTCACTTCCTTTAAGAATATCCTGGCGCCTGTTGAAAAACCATCAACTGTACTCCTGACAGTATCCTGGAAAATATTATCCCCCAAAATAACCGCTACCGATTCATCATCAGCAAAGTCCTCAGCAAGACCCAGGGCCTGCGCGATACCACCGGCTTCTTCCTGTATCTCATATGTTAGTTTGACACCGAACTCTGCGCCAGAGCCCAGCAGTTCGAGGAAATGCCCGGCATGCCCCCGGCCCGAAACAATCATAATATCCTCAATACCTGCATCGACCAGTGTCTGCAGCGGGTAATATATCATAGGTTTGTCATACACCGGTAATAAATGCTTATTTGTGACCTTGGTTAAAGGAAACAATCGGGAACCGGTACCACCTGCAAGAATTATTCCTTTCATGTTACATGACCTCCATGTTTTCTTAATTCTAGATATTCTGCCAGCGCATCTTTCCAGTGCCGCATTGGACTTGTTCTTGTATTTACCAGAATAGAATATTTTGGACGCTGAGCTTTTCGTATAAATTCATCGCTGGAACAGGGAATTACATTATCAACAATCGCTTCTGCAAATTCGAACCATGAACATACTCCCTCATTCGTGATGTGGTAGATGCCAGGGACATTTCCAACAATGTCTTTTGTTTTTCTGGCCAGGTCAGCGGTATATGTCGGTTTACCGAACTGGTCATTTACTACTTTGACCGCATCCATCTCACCAGACAGTTTTACCATGGTCTCAACAAAATTTCTGCCATGTATCCCAAAGAGCCATGAAGTACGTATTATCTGGTATTCTTCCATGTTCCTGATAATATTTTCTTCACCCATGAGCTTTGATCTGCCATACACATTGATAGGAGCAGTGGGGTCTGATTCCCGGTATTCCTTTTTGGAACCGTCAAATACATAATCGGTACTGTAATGCACCAGTCTTGCTCCTATCCTGGCACAACAATGTGCAATATACCCGGGGGCATGACCATTGACATCAAAGGCCAGTTCCTGGTTATCCTCACAATCATCCACTGCTGTGTAGGCTGCAGCATTGATCACTACAGCAGGATGGTGCTTCGTGATGGATGCATTAACCTGTTCCCGGTCAGTAATATCAAGGTCACTATGCGTTAATTTTACCGCGTCAGGGAACACTGTGCACAGGTCCGAGCCCAGCATACCGCCCGCACCCAGTATCAGTGTTTTAATTTTTCCCACCACCAGGTGTTTTTCACATACCAGTCAACAGTATTCTCAATTGCATTATCAAAATTATACTCGGGTACCCAACCAAGCGCCCTTAACTTTGAACAATCAAGCGAATATCTAAAATCATGTCCGGGACGGTCTTCAACATACTCGATCATAGATTCATCTTTCCCAAGTCTATTCAGTATCCTTTTTGTGATATCGATATTTGATAACTCATTCCCGCCGCCGATATTATAGATATCACCGGCAGTTCCATTATGCAAAATAAAATCAATGCCCTTACAATGGTCCATTACATATATCCAATCCCTCACATTCTGTCCGGTCCCGTACACAGGGACCTTTTTGTCTTCCAGGAGATTGGTGATGAACAGGGGGATAAGTTTTTCAGGATATTGATACGGACCAAAATTATTGGTACACCGGGTAATGATCACAGGCAATCCATGTGTGATAAAATATGATCGGGCCAGCAGGTCAGAACCAGCTTTGCTCGACGAATACGGGCTGGAAGGCAGGAGCAGGGAAGTCTCTTTGAATGACCCTTCAACCGTGCTGCCGTACACCTCATCAGTAGAAACATGAATGAATTTATTGATAGCATGTTTTAATGCACTATCAAGAAGGACGAATGTGCCCATTACATTTGTTGTTACAAAAGCTGAACTGTCCTCTATCGAGCGGTCAACATGGCTCTCGGCGGCAAAATGAATTACCTGGTCAACCTGTTCCATAAGTTCATCCACTACAACCTTGTTACAGATATCACCATGAACGAATGAATAGTTCGATTTTTGTTCAATATCTTTCAGGTTATCCGGATTACCCGCATAGGTCAATTTGTCCAGGTTTATGATCCGGTATCCAGGATATTTATCAAGCATATACCTGATAAAATTACTCCCGATAAAACCGCAACCGCCAGTTACCAGAATATTTATTTTTTTCCTCATAGTTGAATTCAACCGTGTTTTAGTCCGGGCGCAAGCCCCCAATCATAGGGAATTTCATCAGTATCCGGAGGCAGTCGGTATTCATCAGGTTCGTCATAATTATAGGGCAGCGTCGGAATGCTCAGGAAATATGCAGTATCAGGTCCGATTGCCTTGAATCCGTGATAGACACCAGGGGGAACACTTATCAAGATGGGATTTTTCTCACCGGCAAATAATTCCATGATGTTTTCATGGGTCGGTGAATCTTTTCTCCCATCAAATAAGACCACTTTCATCATTCCATGGAGACAGGTGAAATTATCGGTCTGCTTTTTATGATAATGCCAACCCTTTACAACTCCAGGATATGCTGTCGTGAGATAGACCTGTCCGAATTGTTCGAAATTTTCATCATCATTCCGCAAAATTTCCATGAGCCAGCCACGCTCATCCGGAATGACTTTCAGGTTTTTTATTAAGACTCCATTAATATTGTTCATAGTTGCTATCTCGAATAATCTCTTTATATTATTAATCTTATTAATCTTGTCTGTTCTCTGGATGTGAACGAATTTTCGCCCATGTTTTAATATATGTTCGGATCTTCTTTTCATTCACTGAACGTGGTGATCTTTTTGCAAACATTTTCGGGATTCCTTTGATTCCATCGATCTTTGATCGGAGAACTGTTTTGCCATGTCCTTTTATTGTGTAATACGGTATCACTCCGATATTCCTGACAATGATCCAGGGTAAAGAGGAAAAGAAGAGTAATGGTGGAAAATTCTTAACAGTATTCCAGACAATATTCCTGTTTCCAAAATAAATGGTATAATCAGTTTCAAAACCGGCTGTACCACCATGCATATGATACACAACTGCTTTTGGAACATACAGGCATTTCCACCCTGAAAGGCGTCCTCGAAATGCCAGGTCTGTATCTTCTACGTAAGCAATAAAATCTTCATCAAATAATCCGATCTCATCAAGCATACTTTTTTTGTACATTGCTGCACCTGCGCATGGACCAAAAACTTCTTCTTCAGATTCATATTGGCCTTTATCGAGTTCAAATATGCCCCTGTCCCAACTCGTTCCGCTGCGTGAAATGCATATGCCGGTTGAATTTATCATATCCGGATCACTCATGAAGAGCATCTTCGAAGCACACATTCCGATATTTTCATGGGAAATTATTGATAGTACTAATTTCTCTATCCATCTCGGCGTGACCACAGTATCATTATTTAATGACGCAATCAACATTCCATTGGCAGATTTGATCCCAATGTTATTACCTTTGGCGAATCCTAAATTTTCATTATTACAAATAATTGTAACAGATGGAAATGCATTAAGGACAAAATCAACTGAGCCATCATTCGACCCATTATCCACGAGAATGATCTCAAAGAGAGGGTACGTCTGCAAAAGCAAGGAAGATAGACAATTTTCCAGGAATCTCATCCCGTTATAATTTACAATAACAACTGAAACGAGAGGGTAAGATTCATTCATGTACTGCATCCTTCCTGTAACATCACCATTTTGACATTTTCACTTATTTGAAGAAAAAAATTCGGATTAAATTTCTTAGCCTGTTCAATACATTGTTCTTTGAACCTGGATGGTTCTTGAGAGATTATCTTAATGGCATTTACGATTTCAGGTATATCAGGATTAACGAGCAACCCTGTAGAACCATCAATAATGGTTTCCGAACATCCTCCTTCATTTATTCCGACTACTGGTTTCCCTGAAGCCATTGCTTCAACAGGTGCCATTCCGAAAGGCTCCTCGATCGAAGTGATGATAAATCCTCTGCAATGGGCATAGAGTCGTATCAACTCCTCTTCGGACAAAGTGCCAAGTAATTTTACATTATCCGGTAGGTTCTGTATTATTTGATCTACATACGTTGAAGAACGGTCAGCATCTGTATAGCCACCTACAATCAGCAATTGTTCATCGGGAAGTTGCCTGAATACTTCCACCTGCAATTCGATGCGTTTTTCCGGATAAAGCCTGTTCACCGAAAGCCAGAAATCACCATATTCCTCGAATCTGAATTGAGAAGTATCAACCATGGGATAAATTACTATCGAATCTCTATTCAGATAGTGTTTGACTTTTTTTTGAACACTTATCGAATTAGCAATGATAAGGCAAACATGGGTAAAATAATATTCGTATATCCTTCGATGAATGGTTACCCACATTTTAAATATCAGAGATGGAAAAAACGATAGTTGCTGTAGATATAGGTCATACAGATCATAAAAAATCCTTACCGGAGTGGATTGGCAATACAATAGATTCGGCTTGTGCTTTCGTGCTGCAAAATGTGCCCAGTTATTTGAAAAAATAAAAAAATCATACTTATCTGAAAAATCACATAATGCAAATCTTATCGATGCTGATACCTGTTTTAGCGCTGGCAATTTGATCGTCCTTCCAAGGCTAATGATATTTACATCTCCAAATCCCATAAGTTCAACAGAATCCATATCCACGTCAGTAGTGATCACATCTGCGTTTAACTCCCGGGCAAGTGTCAACACCAGTTTATCGGCTCCACCAATAGCTCCAATATAGTCATGGAATATGGCAATTTTCATAGTATATCCTCATAAATTCGGGTCAAATTTTCAACGATCGAATCCCAATCATATTCCTGTGCAGCTTTTTGGGCTAAAACTGACATGATGTGCCTGGCCTTACTATCATTGAGCAATTCAATGATATGCTCGCTGATTATTTTTTTGTCAAGCTCTACAATATAACCCCGTTCATTTTTTACCAGTTCAATAGCAGCATTTGTGTGGCTTTTTACCGTTATAACTGGTAACCCGCATGCAAAAGCTTCTATGACGACCATACCGAATCCTTCACGAGTAGAAGGAAAAACAAATATTTTTGAAGATTTCATGCGGGCGATTATTTCATCATACTCCATAAATCCAAAGAACACAACATTTTTTTCAAGTCCATATGATGAAGTATATTGTTTCAGTTTTTCTTTCTCAGGCCCATTACCAATGATATGGCATTGTACATCCGGCAGGACATCCAGAACCAAAGTCAGAGTTTCAAGTAATACATTTACATTTTTCTCCTTGATCAATCGACCGGCAAATATAATATCACACGTATCAGAATGTGGTTCTATTGCATGAATATTGTTCAAATCAATGCCATTTGGAACAATAGTGATATACTGGGGCCTCACACCAAGTTCTGCCAGGTTTCGTTCTGTAAGGGATGAAACCGAAATATTGCAATTGGTCAATTTTGATACGCATTTCTCGATTCCTTTCCCAAAGAAACCAAAAAATCCCAGGTATTTATACCAGTAATCACCCCAAACTTCATGCCAGGTAATTATCATAGGAGTTCTTTTTATAAGCGAAATGATCTTTGTGCTAAAAACTGAAAAATAAGGAAATACACATACATCTATAATATCAAATTCTTCTTTCAAGAGATGGGGAAATAATTCGACCGAAAAAAGAATCGCTTCGGAAATAGAGCGTCTCCCATTGACATACAGGTTTCTAGGTCCGCATACACCATGCAGGGTCATCCCCTCGTGTGTTATCACATCAACTCCGTCCCACCATTGTATGCCATAGAGGTGAACATCATAGCCAGAACTGGCGAGCCTTTTTCCAATCTCATATATTCGCCGCTCAGCTCCCCCTTTGACCCAGGGGTAAATAGCATCATAGATAAATGCAATTTTCATTATCATTCACGGATTATTTTTTAAGTCGAGCATCAACACACTTAATAATATAGACATAGATATCATTAAAATCCCAATTGCTGCAAAATCCATTGCCATTATTGCTGTTTCTATCTCTGACAATGACCCATATCCTGAATGCATCCAGGTGAGTATCACCTTAATGCCAAAAAACATCCCGATTCCTAGAAGGACAGTCCCGGTAATAATCTCTTTTTCCAGTGAGTGGTAATTCAGCAGTCGTTTAACAAATATATCGTCCTTCCCGGATATTCCATGCACGGCACTATAGGCTTTCAAATATACGCCGGTACTGATTATATTGCTTCCAATGATAAGGAGAAAACTGGCCAGGATGAATGAATGCAACCGTGTTGTTACCACATCTTCTCCTGTTGTTAATATTAAAACGGTCAGAAAAAAACCCAGAAGGAACACAAAGAGACCCGGGATGAACAAGAACGGTATAGGTTTGTAGAGCATGATAAACCTGAGGTGTCTCCATCCATCCTCGAAAGAACGAAGTTTTGATGGTGCTTCTCTGGTATAATAGTTGATGGGAATCTCTTGTATCCGGAGACCTCTATCAGCAGCTTCGATAACCATTTCGGAAGCAAATTCCATTCCCCCGGTTTTGAGTTTCATCGTATCCAGTGCTTTCCGGGTAAATGCCCGCATCCCGCAATGAGAATCAGAGATGTGGGTCTTGAAACTGAAATTCAGGACCTTTGTCAATAAAGGATTTCCAATGTACTGGTGAAGTACGGGCATAGCTCCCTTTTCAATGTTCTTCAACCGGTTTCCTATCACAAAATCGGCTTCATCGTTCATTAAGGGTTCGAGGAACCGGGGAAAATCAAGGAAATCATAGGTATTGTCCCCATCTGCCATGGCAATATAATCTCCTTTTGCATGCGAAAAACCGGCAAGATAGGCATTCCCGTATCCTTTCACAGAATTTATCACAACAGCACCCATAGAGCGTGCAATCTCAGCTGTCCTGTCCGTGGAATTGTCAACGACGATTATTTCACCCTCCACCCCATATCCTTTAAAGACGGTCAATGCTTTTTCGATACATATACCAATAGTTTTTTCCTCGTTCATTGTAGGTATTACTATGGATATACCGGGCATGACGTAATATATAAAAATAGAAGCATATAACAATTTTGATTTAAAATTAAGCTGAAGAACACTTGACATTGTGTGATGATATTCTCTTCCAGACCGATTAAAATAAAAATAGTCACACTCTGTTAGACCGGTTTCGACAGTATCCCCCTATCCAAAACAGAAGAATTAAGAACTATTCACCGGTATTCTTTGAACTACGTATCGTGAAATACTTGTAAAGAGGACCTAACATGAACTACAGAAGAGTTATCCCCTGTCTGGATGTAAAGGACGGTCGCCTGGTAAAAGGAGTCAATTTCGTTGATCTCAAAGACGTGGGCGATCCGGCCGAGAATGGTGCAGCATACAGTGATGCCGGAGCCGACGAGCTGGTGTTCCTGGATATCACAGCGACCATCGAAAACCGGAAGACCATGGTCGATGCCGTGGCAAGGACTGTTGACAGTATCTCCATACCGCTGACCGTGGGCGGTGGCATCGCAAGTGTCCAGGACATACAGAGAATGCTGGACGTGGGCGTGTCCGGGCTGTCCATAAACTCTGCCGCGGTGCGGGCACCGGAACTGGTAAAAGAGGCAGCTTCACAGTTCGGCAGCGAGACAATAACCATAGCTATCGACACCCGCCAGAACCCGCACCTGCCATCCGGTTTTGAAGTGATGGTCAACGGTGGCAACCAGCCAACGGGCATAGACGCTGTCCAGTGGGCCATGCAGGTAGAGGATCTGGGAGCCGGTGCCATTTTACCGACCAGTATGGATGCTGACGGGACACTTGCCGGATATGATATACCCATGACCAGGGCCATTGCAGATGCTGTCAGTCTTCCCGTTATTGCATCAGGGGGTGCGGGCATGCTGGAACACCTCTATGAGGCCATTCATGATGCACATGCCGATGCTGTGCTTGTTGCTTCCATTGCCCACTTCGGTACTTTTACCATCCGGGAAATGAAAGGATACCTGGCAGGAAAGGGTGTCCCTGTGCGATTATAATGCCGCTCAATTCCAAATATGCCCGGATAGTACATTGTTCGTAACCATACGAAACAGTTAAATCGTAGAAGACACCAATTATAAAAGTGGATGAATAATTACAGGGTTCCGGACAATTTCGTGTTCATTGACTGTAACGGCAACACCTTGCGTATAGGCAGCCCTGTACGGTATACTGGTACCGGAACTACCGGTTTTATCACTGACCTTGAGTTCAGGGAATGTGAGATGTGGGTCAGGCTGGACAGTACCGGCCTTACTTACCACTCCAGCAGAATCGTGCTTATTGATGCCGATAAAGTCAAAGTGAAAGGAAATTATGGTAATACTGCACCTTCCATAGCTGAGATGCACGAGGAAATGAAACGAAAGCTTCTGGGCGATGTCACAGGGGCCGATGACCGCAATATTATAGGCCATTGAATTTCGAAGTCTTTTTGAGGTATTGCAGCCCTTACGTGCTCATATGACTGAAAAAATGACCTATGCCCGCTCGGGCGTTGACATACACCTTGAGGAGAAAGCCATCAAAGCACTTGCTGCCGGTATCACCTATAAGCGTACAGGACGGGGTGCGCCTCTGACAGACATAGGTCATTATGCCGGCCTCATAGAGTTTGGAGAATATGCTCTGGGACTGGCCACGGACGGTGTTGGCTCCAAAGTGCTCATCGCCAATGAAATGCAGCGATGGAACACGGTGGGAATAGACTGCATTGCCATGAACGTCAATGACCTGCTGGCCGTTGGTGCCGAACCCCTGTCCTTTGTTGACTACCTTGCCATTGCGAAACCCGATGAACATCAGATGGCCCAGATAGGCGAAGGGTTGCAGCGGGGTGCCCAGCTGAGCAGGATGACCATTGTAGGCGGGGAAACCGCCACCCTGCCCGAGATAGTCAACGGATTCGACCTTGCCGGCACCTGCCTGGGTGCTGTAAAAAAGGACCGTATCATCACCGGTGAGCATATCAGAAAAGGTGATGTACTGGTCGGGGTCCCGTCTTCAGGTATCCACAGTAATGGATACACCCTTGTCCGCAAGATAATGGAACGGTCATCGTATGGGTATCATGACCCGTTCCCCTACGATCCGGATACTACTATCGGTGATGAGATGCTCATCCCCACACGCATATATATCGAGCTCCTGGATGTGATACGGGAATGCGATGTGCATGGCCTGGCCCACATAACAGGCAGCGGGGTGCTGAAACTTCGCAGGATAACCAACCTTGGTTTCAACATACATTCCCCGCTCGAGCCCCAGCCCATCTTCAGATTCCTGCAGGAAGAAGGGAATGTTGACGATCTTGAAATGTATAAAACCTTCAACATGGGCATGGGATTCCTGATAGTCCTGCCCAAAAAAGATGCACCGCGGGCTGCCGGGATAACCGGTGGCAGGATAGTGGGAGAGATCGTGGATTCAGGTATCAGGGTCGGCGATATGGTGTTCGAATGATAGATACACCAGAGTATTCAACGCAATGACTCTGGCAGGTCATCCTTTTCAAGCACGATCATACCTGTTTTCAGGTTTTCAGCTTCTTGGGGTGTCAGTTCCTGCTTTATTGCCCGCTCAGCTATAATTGCACTGTTGCCAAGCGGGTCTTCGATGATAAGAGTAATATCACGTTCGCCACGTTTCACCTCATCCAGTGCATGTAATACTTCATGGGCCCGGTCAGTGGTCTGTAGGGGCTCATCTTTCCAGCGGCTCACCATACCCAGCACTTCCTCAACGCGGCAGAGCACCCCCTCCACATTGGATATGAAGGATTCACTGGCAGAGCCCGGTTCAATATCAATGCCTAACTCAGGTATCCGTATCGTACCTGATGAGGAACGTACTACCCTGGCATCCAGGTCAGCCAGTGACTCGACCCTCAACGTGTACTTTACCGGTTCACGCTGGTTAAGTACCATGGTATCAGCATATTTAAAACCGCAATTACAATGAGCACTGTTAATTACGATCTCACCAAAAAAAGGAATAGTATCTATGTACCAGGTGAGTATAATTTCACCCTGGCACAGGGGACATGTTGTCCTGGTTAAAATTGGTTCGATGTCCTCATTCACTTTTTGACACCGATGATCTTTGAGCGATTTATCCTTACACCCATCGGAGCCACGATAACCTGGTCTTCCCCAATACCGGCAATATCTCCGTGGGTATCCTCTACTACCTGCTTGAGTTCCTTAATTGCCCGGTCCAGATTGAATTTATCCTGCTTTATCAGAGATATATCCACCAGCAGTACATTTCCATTATATATCTCTTTTTTCAGGTCCGGTATATCATTCAGGTTATTGAGCTCTGCAATTCGGATATACATCTCTGCAGGTTCATTTTCGACGACCTCTTCATAATCGCTGAGGTCAAGGTCCACATATTCGTCACTTGCTGATTTTGAAGATGACGAGCCACCGAATATTTTCTTGAGTGCTACCATTCTATTTTCCCCTGAATAATTTGAATTAGAATAATTAAGTTTACTATACCTGTGCCACTACATATATATTTTGATATATTACACCGTCATATTCCATAATTTATCGCCTACAATGTGTACCGTCCTTATCGCTTTCCCGCCCCCTTCGGTCATCTGGTCCCCTGGCACCAGCGCACGACCCACAGCTAATGCTTTACCATGTGTTTCTTCAATGACTATGACGAGATCGCCTTCTGCTATACCCGGGTCCGCAGACACGATACCCGGTTTCATGACATCAGCACCCTTTACCACAAAAGGTATCGCTCCTGCATCAACAGTTACTACCTTCTTATCCGGTTTTAGTTTCAGTGCTCCTTTTACCGTGAAGAACGGCTCACCATCCATGATAAAAAAAAGTGGTTCACTATCGACCAGCAGCAGTTCGTATTCATCTGTGACCGCTATCTCAAACTTTTTATTGGCAAGTATGACATTGGCATCGGTAAATAATTCCCCTATCTTATGTATCATGTCTTTTGACTGGCTTTTTCGTAACTGGTGTCTGGCTCTAATTTTCACGTATGTTATACCTCTGGATTCGATAGTTATAAGTATGTCTATTACTACTTTGAAGCACTATTAATTGGTTGAACATTTAAGTTTTTGGTATGCAATTAAATGTGAATCATGTACTTGAAAAATACATCCGTGAGATGTAAAAATGTATGGTAAACAATATTAGGAGTAAAGAAAATGGGGAAAAGACCTCTGGATATACTCAACAATACTCTTGGGAAATCAGTAATTATCAAACTCAAAGGTGAGCGCATTTTCAGGGGAACACTGGAAGGTTATGATATTCACATGAATCTGGTGTTGGAAAATGCAGAAGAATTGAAAGAAGGCGAATCAGAGAAAAAACTCGGGACTGTTGTGGTCAGAGGAGATAATGTGGTATACATATCTCCGTGATATCCACAATATATATTTAGTCTGAAGACATAGGGGATTTCTCTTAACAAACAGTAATCATATAATTATAATCATCCAAGGTGTAAATAATGGTAAAAGGAACTCCATCTCAAGGAAAGAGGCAGAAACGCACCCACATTAAATGCAGGCGGTGCGGCAGTGTTTCAATGAACATTCATTCAAAATTATGTTCATCATGCGGATTTGGCAGAACATCACGCATGAGAAGTTATAAGTGGATCCGTAAATCAGGATTGAACGGCGATTAATCGTAAATAGTTCAAACAATCAGGTGAACCTTATTGCGTGAATCGTGCGGGGTTGTCGGTCTCGCATTTGCTGATCGGGAATCGGATAAAGCAGCCCTGCCTATTTATTATTCGCTGTATGCCCTGCAACACCGGGGGCAGGAATCCACAGGTATTACGGTGCATGACGGTAGAAGTGCCCAGACCCAGAAGGGGATGGGACTTGTACCTGACGTTTTTAAGAAATATAACATGAAAGACCTGAAAGGCTATGTGGGCATCGGACATGTCAGGTATTCCACGACCGGTGACTCTTCTCTTGAGAACACGCAGCCGTTGATCGTGAATTTCATGGACCGCACCATTGCCATTGCCCATAATGGTAACCTGGTGAACAGTGCGGAGCTGAGGTATGAGTTCGAAGCCGAGGGACAGATATTTTTAACGTCATCAGATACAGAGGTCATTGCCCGCCTGCTGGTAAAAGAACTGATATGCACTGATATCCTGGGCGCGGTAAAAGAACTGATGAGACGGCTGGTGGGGTCATACAGCCTTACCATACTGGTGGATGACACCCTTGTAGTGGTCAGGGACCCCCTGGGTTTCAAACCATTATGCCTGGGTGAAATTGACGGTGGGTATGTGGTTGCATCTGAAAGTGTTGCCATTGATACCATAGGTGGCACCCTAATTCGGGATGTACGGCCCGGCGAGGTTATTATTTTCAAAGATGGCAGGTACCACTCACACCAGCTCAGCAAGACACGGAATACGGCAAAATGCGTGTTCGAATACATTTATTTTGCCCGTCCGGATTCGATCATTGATGGGAAACTTGTATACCAGACCCGGTTACAGATCGGTGAACAACTGGTTGATGAACATCCGGTCAATGCAGATATCATATCTCCTGTACCGGACAGTGGCATAACATTCGCCATTGGATACAGTAAAAAATCCGGTATAGATTACATGGAAGGCCTGATGAAGAACAGGTATATCGGCCGGACCTTTATCATGCCTGACCAGAATATGCGGGAGACTGCAGTGAAGCTGAAGCTCAATACCATCCCCCAGAACATTAAGGATAAGAGCGTCATCCTGTTGGACGACAGCATTGTCAGGGGGACCACTTCAAGGCGAATCGTGGATATGGTCAAAAAGGCCGGGGCCAAAGAAGTACATGTACGTATCGGCAGCCCGGCAATCATAGCACCCTGTTATATGGGCATCGACATGGCTACGAGGGCAGAACTGGTTGCAGCCCACAAAACAGTGGCCGGTGTGGAGGCGGTCATCAATGCCGATAGTCTCGGGTATATCAGTGTAGAAGGGCTGGTAGATGCCGTGGGAATACCTGCGGATGACCTCTGCCTTGCTTGCCTGACCGGAGTTTACCCTATCGAAGTACCTGGTGAGATATGCAAGCGACACCAGATGACCCTCAGTCAATTTTAATCGCGCCTGTATCTTTTCACTATATCTTTGCTTTTCCGAACATAAACCCGCCCAGTCCTATGGTGGTTGCGGCAAAAAGAACCAGGACTGCAACGCAGATGTTTATTGGTATTTCGGTATCTCCTATGAGTGTGAAGCGCAGTGCCATGATGCCGTAGGTCAGCGGGTCAAGGTAAACCAGTGTCTTCATCCATGATGGGAGGTCACCTATCCTGAAGAACGCACCGCTTAGCAATAGCACAGGCATTGTGATGAAAGTCATTATCATCTGGAACCCTTCATGACTTTCAATATGGGATGCAAGTGCAATGCCCAATCCTATGAACCCCAGCCCGATGAGAAGCATCACACCCACACTGGCAACCATACCAGGTATCGATTGGTATTCCACACCCAGTGCAAATGCGATGAGCATGATCAAAGTCCCCTGTATCATGGCTGTAGTAACTCCTCCAAGTGCTTTTCCCAGCGCAACAAAGAACCTTGACACCGGAGCGATCAAAATCTCCTTCAGGAATCCAAATTCACGGTCCCAGATAATGCTAACGCCTCCTGTAAGGGATGAGAACAGGATTGACATGCCGATAATACCAGGGGCAAGGAACGCTATATCTGTCTGTCCGCTACCACCTCTCATCTGGAATGACGAGTTAAAAGCCGTTCCAAGGATTACCAAAAAGAACAGGGGGGTTGCAAGTGAACCTATGATACGACTCTTGGAACGCCTGAACCGGTACATCTCACGCAGCCACAGGGTATAGACCGTGTTCATGGAAGTCAGGAGCTTTTGTCTGGATCCAGGTAATCGTGTCATCATGTTATCGCCTCCTTCCCTGGAGCTTGTACGTAATACGGTCCACATCACTGGCCTCTTCCACCCGTATATCCCTGCCTGTATAGGAAAGGAACACATCATCCAGGGTCGGCCTGTGCAGGTCAACGGACAGGATAGGGATCCCTGCCTCAGCAGCGAGCTTCAGTAAATGGGGTATCTGGTGAGTTCCGTCAGGTACGGTGATCTGGACCATGTTATCTTTGAAGTGTACACTACCTGCACTTCCGTTCCTGTCATACAGGTCACACAGTAATGATGCCTGGATGTCATTTTCCGTACCCAGTCCGACCACATCCCCTCCCAGTGCATTTTTCAGGTGTTCGGGGGTGTCCAGGGCCTTGATGCCACCATGATCGATTATCGCTATTCGCTTGCATAACTGGTCAGCTTCTTCCATATAATGGGTGGTAAGCATTATCGTAACATTCTCTTCGCGGTTCAGGCGCCTGATATAGTCCCAGATATGGTTGCGTGTCTGCGGGTCCAGTCCCAGCGTAGGCTCGTCCAGGAACAGTACTCTTGGATGGTGCATCAGTCCCCGGGCGATTTCCAGCCGTCTCATCATGCCGCCGCTATAGGTCTTGACCAGCACTTCGGCCTTGTTGTCCAGTTCCACAAGTTCCAGCACTTCGCTGATTCTCTGTTTTCGCATTTTTCCGGACAACCCGTACAGGCGGCCGTGCAGGTCCAGGTTCTCTCTGCCTGTTAATCTGTCGTCCAGTGTCGTACCCTGGAACACCACTCCAATGTTCTGCCTGACCCTGGATGGGTTTGCTCTGACGTCAATACCCCATACTTCAGCCCTGCCGTTACTTGGAGGTATCATGGTTGACAGCATGTTGATGAATGTGGTCTTGCCTGCACCATTGGGTCCGAGCAGCCCGAAAAGTTCACCATGCTCTATCTTGATGCTGATTTTATCTACTGCTACCAGGTCATCGAATCTGCGGGTAAGGTCAAATGTCTCTATGGCAGGTGTATTCATAAGCGGTACATTTTATTCTCGTTGTATATAAGAATAAGGCATGTTTCAATTGTTGTTTCATCTGTTTGAAAAAAGTTGGTAATAAATATTTATTAATCATTAGGGATATCTGGTGGAGTATCATTTAACCATACATATAGCCACATCATATAACCAGTACGTCAAAACGGAGTGATATTTATTGAAGATTATTAGTAATGTTTTTTTGCTTTTTATCTTAATGCTATTTGTTCCCAGTGCCCTGGGAGAAGGGCAATGGATACTCACCGCAGTTGAAGAAGATATAAAAGCGGGTGTGTCCGCTGAAGAATACAACAATGATATTTCGAGTTCCATTGGTGAAATAATAATCACCAGGGAACATTTCGGCACAAAAGGTTACGACCCCTACACCCAGATATCTATCATGACATGGAGCCAGATGCCCACTGTTATCAGGCCAGGCGAGAAAATTAATATTCAACTGGTGGTCAGGGACGGCGGCAGCACACCGGAATACCGCAATAATGGTATACTATCATTTAGCCAGGCTGGCAAGAGGGACTTTGATTTCATTGCAAGTAAATACCGCGGCATGGAGGAAATGGTCGATTATACAATGCCGGAAGGGGAAGATGGGAATAAACTGTTCCTCAAGATCGATGGAAGTATGGGCGCGAAAGGCTTTCCTTCTGCCACCTATATTTATACATACACTTTTACCCTGGATGATATTGAGATAGTACCGTTGATAGAAGCATCAGGGGAGGTTACCCTGAATACGAATGGAGCGGTAATACCAGGAGTATCAGGAACCCTTGTTAAAGCGGGAGATGTGCTCCTATCGGGTGCTGATGGCAAAGCTGTCGTATCAGTACAAAAAGGTCAGTTTACCATGGATAAAGATACCTACGTGGGTATAATTGACCTGGATTCTATGGTATTATTCACAGGCAGATTGCACGTCACAGGTTCTCAGGAACTTGAATTAATACTCCCCGGCTCAGGGGAGGAACTGATAAATGACCAGTATTTGATATACAGGTTGAAGACCGGCCTGGATGAGATTTCCAGCGCTCTTGACTCTGGAAATGGTACAGAATTGTCTCTCATAGTGAATGATGGGGGCGAGTTCACCGTATCAATACCGGATGCCGGTACTATCAATATCTCTGTCCTGCAGGGTGGTGTCAACATGAAAAGGGGTGCCAGTACCGTGAACGCTAAAGCAGGTGAGACCATCACGGTCCAGCCAGGTAGCGAGCCACAGGTTGTTGCCGGAGTTTCACAGGATGAGTGGTGGAAGGCTGCTGAAGAGAGGAAGGCTGGCGGGAAACAGGACAGTCCGGGTTTTAGTCTTTTTTTTGCAATGACAATGTTCTTTTTGGTACGATCTCTTAAAAAATGATCTGAATGAGTTATTCAGAGAAAATCATGCTAAATCAGGAAAGACCTTTCCAGCAATGAGGGTCCTGAGCGAGCAGATTTCCAGATAATGCATATGCAGCAGCTCGACAACCGCCCTGACAATAGTGTGGAATATATTCACAATTACTACATTTTCCTTCCAGCCTGTTATTGTCCAAATTTCGAAAAATATCTAAAATGTCCGAATGATACCAGATATCCTGCAAACGTGTTTTACGAATATTACCGGCAATCAGGTCAATGAAAAACGGACATGGCAATACATCACCTGTGGGAGTTATTACCAGATGTGATGTACCCGCAGAACAACCAACCTGGGAAGCAGATGAGATGGTATTTCGTCGATATCCAAAACAGGGTTCATTTAACCAGGGAAATATACCATCTATCTGTAAATCAATATTTTTATCATAGTTATTTTTTATTTGCATTATTCGGTTTGCAATATCTTTAATCTCAAGTGGTGTTATTGCCAGATCCTTATTGTTCTGTTTTCCTTTTCCAACTGGTACAAAAGGTGATGCTTTAAAGGAAGAGGCACCGCACTCAAGTGCCAATCCAATAAGCTGTTCGATTTCATTGATATTGTATTTTGTGATAGCAGTGCTCATAATTGTCCAGTAGCCAGCAGCGGAAAATGATTTCAAGGCTGAAACCGCTTTTACAAAAGAATTATTGCTTCCTCGAAAAGCATTATGCGTCTGCTCAAGACCGTCAACACTTACCTGTACAGAGAATACATTCGTCTCTTTGAGCCTGTCAAGAAGAGTATCATCTACAAGAATCCCATTCGTTGATACCTTGATGCCAAAATTGTATCTTGAAGCATAGTCCACAATATCTAAAAAATCATCCCTTATAAGTGGTTCTCCACCGCCAAACGTGATATTGAATACCTTCAATTCTGCCAATTCATCGATGATTTTTTTTACCTCTTCCAGGGACATTTCATTCTGTTCCTGCTTCCCTGCGTTGACAAGGCAGTGTTTGCAGCTTAAATTACATTCATTCGTTAGCTCCCATAACACTGATAGAGGTGCACTGAGAATATTTTTTTCAGGTATGTGGTTCAGGATGGCTGAACTATTCGATGAGGAAAGAGAATAATTTGAACTAACAGGAAATTCCTTTATTGAACCTTTTTCTGTTTTTAAATGAATCGCACGACTCCTTTCAAAAATCGTACATGCTTCTATAACGTACTGTTGTGCCAGGTTGTTTGGAAGAGAGAATTCCTGTAAGATTATATCTTTGATCTCATTTATTGAAAAATATCCATTACAGTGTTCCAGGATGCGCAACTCAATATTATTTATGGGGATTTCTTTAAAAAGATACGGATTAAATAAAAAACCGCCTACTCGCTCTTTTCTAAATACGATAAAAGAATACAGGACAGGGATTGCTTCCCCATCCTTGTCATCGTAATTTACCGGGAAGGTACTTCCCATGCCCTATTTCTCCAATCGGATTTTTCTCTCCAGCTGTGTTAAAGGTTTTGTGTATGGTAGCTCCTGCCATTCCAATTCATTATCTAACACGGGACCTGCCGAACATCTATCCAAAATATTCGGGCCGGCATTACATGCTAATAACGGAAGGCTTCTACAGAGAACCATCGAATCCGGAAGACCTGTCCTGCAATGCAATGTCATATCCGGAAGACCTGTCCTGCAATGCAATGTCATATCAGGAAGACCTGTCCTGCAATGAAGCACAGCAGGACATGCAGTAGCATCTCCCGAACCCAGCATTACAAAACAATCTCTGTCATGCAAAGCCCAATTTGCAGCAAACACGTCTCCACTCGCTATCAGGTTATTGTAAAGGTCAGTATACGCCGCGATACCTGCATCATATGCCTGAGATACGCTCTTGCATTCAAGCAGGGCATAGTTTGCAGCATTTGAAGCTTCTCCAAATTCATCTTGATGATCAATCACAAAAACGTGATTCTCATCATAACCCAGATAGCTGATAGCACCGTTGGTTATTGCCAGCGGACCAAGTCCGGATGCTGATTGACATGAAACTGTGCTGGCAATACGGTTTGATAAAATCCCCACGTTCGCACTGTCAATTGCAGGTTCGAGAATGTCTGCTTCCTGGCCCCATAAGGTAAACGAACTGCCATGATCATAATGAATGACCAGATTTGGTTTGATCTCGTTTATCTTACTTTCAACATTTTCACGTGTGGCATTATTTATAGCCAGGTCTGTTACCTGCCAGCCAAGGTTTAATGCTCTTTGTTTTACATTTCCTGCCCATATGTAAGAACCCAATTCGGTGTAAGCATCGTTTGGCTTTTTTGGACGTATCAACAGAAGCTTCTTTGTACCAACGAATGGAAACAGTTTATGGATTGCGATTTCGCTTATCTTTTCATAAAGCAATTTTTCAGCCATCACAATCCCCTCCTCTTTTTTGAAAGTTCTAGCCGTCCTTTGTCAAGCGTCCTGGTGACCATCCTTCCGATATCAGTATCTTTTTTCACTTCTTCCAATAGCTGGTTTGGCGTGTAACTATGAACTCCCATTATCAGGTATGGTTCGTCACGCTTTTGTGATGCCATCTTTCCTATCCACTGCTCGACATCATCAAGTATAAGTTTCTTTTTTAAATTTGCCTCCTCAGCATACCGTTTTTCATACGAGTTATTAATTTCATCTGCATTCTTAGGCATTATATTCTCCATCCTTTTGATTGATCTTTCTGGTATATCTACTACAAATTCTTCAACTTTATCAGCCTTATATCTCACCTGATCTTCAGTTGTATGAATTATATTTCCGTCTGGATTTTTGATCCTTAGATAAAGATCTGGCTTTGTGTCAAGATAAGCGTCCTTAAAATCGACCTCATCGTAAAATATCTCGAATTTTCCATCCTGGTCTGTAATAACAGAACCCAATCGGTCATCACATTTATAATCTTTATCCACGGGCTCAACAATTAAACCTTGGAGAGGTTCTTTGTTTTCCAAAGTCCTTACTTTCCCGAATATTCTAAATCTTTCATCACGATTTATTTCAGCACCTCCTATAGCAAAGTAATACTTCACACCGTGCGTTTTGAGATGAAAGAAAGAGTTATTCACATATTCTACGTTGGATTAAGTGAATACTCCAACTAACCAAAAATCAATATGGGACGAAACATATATAATATTTTCTGTTTTAGAGGCACCAAAACCCCTTTTGTATTATTATCAGGTATGATTCCTGTATCTGACAGGTCATGAGCAATTCTTAAGGTTAGATATCACGGATAGAAAATAATCTGGTTTTCAATACGTTCGCGCCATCAACACCACAATATCAGTGGGTTTGCCGCAGATGGGGCACGTACCATTGCCCCTGCCCAGTGCCGGGTCTTCAGGTTCCCCAAGTATGCCCGCACCTACGATCTCTTCCATCTCCAACCCACACGAGCGCTCACCACACCATGCTATCCGGGCAATACCTGTCCGGATATGATCCTTAACTTCATCCAGGTCAGTGCACAATGTTATCCGGCTTTGAAGCGATTCTGTTGCTGCATCATACAATTTCTGCCGCATTTCCTCTAATGATCTGTCAATCTCATGCAATACCGTATCTTGTGGCACAGATGTCTTAACTCCATCACGCCTTGCCATGACCACAACATTATTCTTGAGGTCGCGTGGACCGATCTCGATACGGACTGGCACACCCTTTAACTCCCACTTGTAGTACTTGGCACCGGGCCGCGCATCACTATCATCAATAACCACCCGCAAACCGGCCCGCCTGAGGGTATCTGCCAGGTCGTTACATGCTGAGAGTACTGCCTCGTCCTTACCGAACAGGATCGGAATGATGACTATCTGGGTGGGTGCAACCTCAGGCGGCAGGATGAGTCCTTTATTGTCACCATGAATGGATATCATGGCCGCAATACAGCGCTCACTGATACCATAACAGGTCTGGTGTGCCAGTACCTGTTCACCCTGCGGGTCCTCGTAGGTGATATCGAACGTCTTCGCGAAATTATCCCCGAGGTGATGTGCGGTACCCACCTGCAAGGTCTTGCCGTCAGGCATCAGGGCATCCACTGCCATAGTATAATCGGCGCCCGGGAACTTGTCCCAGTCGGGCCGCTTGCTCACTATGGTAGGTACAGCCAGACGAGTATAGAACTGCTGGTAGATACGCGTGGCCTCCCTGACCTGCGCCGCAGCACCGTCCCATGTGGCGTGCACGGTATGTGCCTCCTTGAACGAGGTGATCTCCCGCAATCGTATCAGGGGACGGGTGTGTTTGGTCTCGTACCGGAAGGTATTGACTATCTGGTAAATAAGCAGCGGCAAATCGGAATGTGAGCGCACCCATAATTTATACATGGGATATATGGCTGTCTCGCTGGTAGGTCGTAACGCCAGTTTCACATCCAGGGGAGTGGTCCCACCATGGGTCACCCAGTAAACCTCATCCTCGAACCCTTTGATATGCTCGGCTTCTTTCATGAACTCATGTTCCGGAATGAGCAACGGGAACATTGCCTCGACATGACCGGTAGTATCAAGCAGTTCCCGTATTATGGAATATACCTTGCTGCGAATGGAAAAACCAAACGGGTTCCACACATATAATCCCTTCACAGGATAGCGCACATCCATAATTTCGGCTACCTGCAGCAGTTCATTGTACCATTCACTAAAATCCGATTTCAGAGGGAGGGTCTTTGATCCCTCGTTCTTGCTTGCTTTTTCCTGTGAACTGGATGGGTCGGTCATATAAAGGTTTTAGAAGGTGGGTAAAGTGATATTATTTTCGGTTCTTACCAAATGATCTGGCCTGTTTTTCGTTCCATTTCCCGCACCATTTTCTGGTAGTTCATCAAGAGAGGGCCGTTCCATGAATATTCGAATTCCTGTATCATCTCACCAAGCTGCGCAAGTTCTTCCTTATCCAGACCCTGTTTCAATATCTTGAACACAGCCTCATCCTCCCCTTCAAAAATAGGCCTTACTTCTTCTATGAAGGTAAGACCATTCTCAACGATCTTCGCAGCCACGCTCATATCACCTGAAGCATAGGCTTCCATAACGGCAAGGATGTTATCTATATATTCAAAACTGTTATTATAATCATTTAAATAAGATTCGAGAGCCGTCTTTAAATCTGTTTTTCCCATACTATCCAGATACGGCAGGATTATATTCATTTCTTTCCCGCAATGGTACTCATTGGCACATTCCGCGAGCATACCGATATTTGTCATTATCAACTCTGGAGAAACTTTTATACCGTTCTCCAGACCTTCGATAAGTTTATCAAATATATCCACTACTCTTTCAATTACTCTGTGTTCATCCATTAATTGTTTAACAGGGTCCATATAGTTCACCTAAATATTATGTGTCATCTTCATAATCTACAAGTGATATAAAATATAGGTACCATTGACAGACTTCAAAACGTTCGAGGATACCGTTGATTGAAAATATCGTAACACCCGGAACTTATTTTGGCATCTTTGTGTTTTCATGTATTGCCAGCAGCATGCTCCCCATATTCCTGGAACCTGTTGTGGCAGGTCTTCCGGCAATGGGATTCCCACTCATGCCCACGGTGCTGGTGGTCTCTGCCGGTGCAACCCTGGGAAGTCTCACGACGTATTTCATTGGCAGGGGAAGCGAGGCCATAGCCGAGCGGTTCAACAAAGGTGGGATTGGAGAAAGACTTCACGGCTGGTTCAATATGCATGAATGGATAGGCATTACCGTGGTATTCCTGGGTGCCCTGACGCCGTTCCCTTTTGAGGTGGTCACGTTCGTGGCAGGATTCTCCCGCTTCCCGGTACGGTTGTACACGTTAGGGTGTTTTCTGGGCAAACTGGCAAAGTTTGTTATCCTCATGCTGTTCGGGAATGCATTGCTTTCCTATTTCGTCTGAACTACCGGTTCATTCAAACCTGAACCGTTGAATGGCAATCCCGAAAAAGAGGACCATCATGAACATCAGCCACCCTACTTCTTTCACTATCCCGGCCAGTCCCAGGTCGAAATACAACAGGTCGTAGAATCCTTCCATGGCCCATGCCGTTATGGTGAAATGCGCCATATCCTGCATGAACTGGGGCTCAATGAACAGCGGCCACCATGAACCGCCAACAGCTGACATTGTCAATACCAGCAGGTTGGATACTGAATTTGCCTGGTCCTCTGTTCTCACCAGTACGGCCACCAGCAATCCCAGTCCTGTGGATGCCAGCGTGATGGCTGCTATCAGTACCAGTAGGGCCAGCGTGCTACTACCCAGATTCAGGTCAAATACCACATGCCCGAAATACATCAGGACCGTAAGCTGCACAAATCCCCGAATGAACGTACTGGTAATCTTGCCTCCTATGATCTCTGCCCTGCTGATGGGGGCCGTGACCAGCCGTCGTAATGTTCCTGCGTCCCGTTCCTTTATGAGACTGGCCGAACCTATCTGTACTGTGGTGAACAGGAGGAACATAACCGCGAATCCGGGAACATACTGGGTAAAAGGCGAAAATTCAGCCAGGTTGGTCGTAGTACTTTCGGTAATGACCTCAACGGGAGGGGGCTGCGTGAACTGTTGTGCAGTAGACACGATTTCCAATATCTTCTCTTCAGAATACGTGGGAATCCCGTACGCGTCTGCCGTCTTGACAACCACGACATTGGTCGACAATCCACTGGCATAACCTTCCACTATTTTCTCAAGAACCGTGTTCTGTGAATCCTCGACCGGATTTACCATGATGTTCAGTTCACTGCTTTGTCCCGTCATGATGGATTGGGTGAAATCCATCGGGATAATGATAAGCCGTCCGTATTCCTGGTTCCTGACCCTTTCCCTGGCAGCGAACTCGTTCGATTCCATATCCACATCAAGGATATCAATATCTTCCAGGAACTCGATAAATCCTTTTGAAACAACATCGTTGTCAAGGTCAACTACCAGTACACTTATTCGGATATTCTGTTCAAACTCGCCTCCGAGTGCCAGCCCGGCAACGGATATTATTATCATGGGCAGCAGGAACATCAGCAATATCGCGTTCCGGTCCCTCAGCACGATCTTCAGGTCCTTGGCGGCAATGATATGGAATTTCATGCACTAACCTCTCAGTTTCGTCCCTGTCAGGTGAAGGAACAGGGTTTCCAGGTCAGGTTCGGTGATGCGGATGGATTCTACCCTGGTTCCTGAAGATATCAGGAGTTCGATAATGCCTGCCAGTGATTCCCTGCCCCGTACCAGCTGGATGGTCATATTCCCCCCATCCAGTGAAACCTTCCTGACATTTGGCAAATTCGTTATGGATTCTACCGATCCGGGAAGTATCTCAGGTGCCACGATATGTATCATATCGTTCTCGCCAACCATTTTGAGCAATCCACCAAGCGTGTCCATGGCGATCATTTTTCCTTTATCCACAATGGCTATACGATGGCACAATTTCTCTGCATCTTCCATCTGGTGAGTGGTCAAAAGCACGGTCATGCCCTGCCGATTTAAGTCCTGGATAGTATCATATATCCTCCTGCGGCTTTGCGGGTCAACACCAGTGGATGGTTCGTCCAGGAATACTATCCCGGGTTCGTGCAACAGTGCAGCGGCAATATTTATCCTGCGCTTCATCCCTCCTGAGAATCCTTCCAGCAGGTCATTGCCTCGCTCGGTCAGGCCGACCATATCCAGGAGTGTTTCTACCCGCGACTTCAGGGCCCTGCGAGAGAGACCGTATATCCTCCCATAGAATACCAGGTTCTCCCTTGCGGTAAGTGTGGGGTACAGGCTTATTTCCTGGGGCACAACACCTATGACCTTCTTTATCTGGGTGGAATCGTCATGAATATCAAATCCATCAATGAGGACCCTGCCCCGGGTGGGTTCCAGCAAACAGCACAGAATAGATATGATCGTGGACTTTCCCGCACCGTTTGGGCCAAGCAACCCGAATATCTCGCCCCTCTTTATCTCGAAAGAAACTCCATCAACAGCTGTATGACCGTTATATGTCTTGACCAGGTCCTTTACAGTGATAATAATATCACTATTCACTACTGTTGCCACCTTCACGCCGTTTCATATAAATAATTACCAGTACAGCGACAATTACCAGACCTGCACTTAATAGCAGGGGATTATCGAAAATCCCCCCTGTTTCTTCAGGTTGGCTGACCCGGGCAGGAACATACATAACATCTGAAATTCTGGTCTCCCCTTCTCCATTCTCATATTCTATTTCGGCTTTGACCGAATACGCCTTGGAGGTGGCATCAGAATCCACATCAAGGGTAAACCGTGCCATGGACTCGTTACCGGGTTCCATATCTCCCAAAAAGGCAGTATAATCCGTGCTGCTCAGGGGGTCTGATAATCGCAGCCTGGCAGTTGCCCTGGCGGCCATTTCTTCTCCTGTGTTCCTGAATGTTACGCTCAGGATACCGGGCTTTCCCGGCAGGAGGTCACCATGTACCTCGGTCACTGCAAAATCTGCCTGTTCCCTGACAATGATAACTATTTCGTGGGTTTCATTAACATGCTGGTACAGCATATTGTAATCGAGCTGGTTGTTTGAAACATTCCCATCCACCTGGACATCTTTCTGGTACTGGTAGGAAAGGTCGACGTTCATTGCATATTTGCCGGCAGGAGCGCTGTCCCATATCTTAATGTCAAAAGCCAACGGCATTGATACCTGTCCGGCGACCAGGGAACCTGCACTCTGGGTTGTTGTTTTTATATCCACAGGAATGTCATCTGCCGACAAAGAGACCACTATTCCGACAGCCGTAGTGATGCCGTATTCCAGTTGCTGTTCTATCTTTGAAAGGGCAATTTCATTGGGACCAATGGCCTTGTCCTCTGATTTAAATCCCGTAATCTTGCCCTGGTTCATGACCTGGACCAGTATGGTAGATGTCTCGCCTCTTTCATATTCAGGGCTGCCTGCAATACTTACGACCATCTCCGGACCCCCATATGCAGTAAAATAGTCATCATTGAACGTCCATTTATTGGGTGGAATGTTCTCACCGCTTGACTGGACAAGTAATATCGATATCAGAAACACCATCAATAGTAATCTGTTCATGGCTGGCCCCCCAAAACGGTTGGATTGAAGTATAATGTTATCTACTGGTTAAAAAATATTTGTACTTGGATTCGGGGTCATACATATATAAAACCATACGTATCTACAACCATACATATCCAGAACCATACGGATAGTTTTAAGTCTTTTATAGGGAAGTATAATACCCGATAACCAAGGTGGAAAACAATGGCCAATGTTACCCAATCAGACCTTATCCCCAATGAAAAGCAGGTACTCTTATCTCTGGGAGCACTGAAGACAGCTGACCCGATAACTCTCTCAAAAGCCTCAGGTCTCAATGTAGAGGCAGCCATGCAGGGTGCTTTTCTACTGGAAGAGAAAGGGCTGGTGCAGGTATCTGAAAATATCAGTGAAACCTACCACCTGACCAGTGAAGGTGAAGAATATACTCTGTCTGGTCTGCCTGAGCGTCAGGTCATTGAAAAAGTAACCGAAATCACATCTCTGGATGACCTGAAAGGCAGGTTCGGTCCGAAATTGATGGGTATCGCTATGGGTTGGCTGCGCAGGAAAGGATGGGCACAGATACAGGACGGCAAACTGATTCCCGGTGAAATTCCTGCAATGGGTGAGGATGAGGAAGTGCTTGCCAGACTACACAAGGGCGCACAGGGATTAGAGGCCGCTTCAGGGGACATACCTCGAAAAGTCGCAACAGAACTGGTCAAGCGCAACCTTTTAGAGGTCACCGAAGAGAAGATACGGACCATAACGATTACAGACAGGGGAGAGGTAATGTTCCAGGCCGGCATCACCCTGGAGGAAGAGGTTGCCCAGCTTACATCAGACCTCATCAGGACAGGGGAATGGAAACAGAAACACCTGCGTTCATACAACATCAACGCACCGGTGCAGCCTATCTACGGTGCCAAGATACACCCGTACCAGCGGCTCATCGATGAGATGCGGCAGATTTTCCTTGAAATGGGATTCACTGAGATCAAGGGGGATATTATCCAGAGCAGTTTCTGGAACTTCGATGCTCTGTTCCAGCCACAGGACCATCCCGCCAGGGAGATGCAGGATACCTTCCACCTGGACAGCACCAGCGACCTGCCTGAAGAATACACATCGTCCGTGGCTGCCATGCATGAACACGGTGGCGACATACCGAGTACAGGATGGGGGTATACCTGGAGTGCTGATATTGCCCGGATGAACGTACTGCGCACCCACACGACTGCCATCACCATCAAACACCTGGCAGATAACCCGGAACCTCCGGTAAAGGCATTCTGCATTGATAGAGCGTACCGCCGCGAGACCATTGACCCGACCCACACCCCGGAGTTCGAGCAACTGGAAGGTGTGGTCATGGACGAGGGTATGAGCTTTGCAGACCTGCTCGGGCTTTTGATGGAATTCTACCACAGGATGGGGTTCGAGGATGTCAGGTTCAGGCCTGCCTATTTCCCCTATACAGAACCCAGCGTGGAACCTGAAGTGTATATCGAGGGCATGGGCTGGATAGAACTGGGCGGCGCAGGGGTGTTCCGCAAGGAGGTCACTGAACCACTGGGTATCAAGCATCCGGTACTGGCATGGGGACTGGGCGTGAGCAGGCTGGCAATGTTGAGGCTGGGGTTGAGGGATCTGCGGGAGCTGTACCAGTCGGATATTGACTGGTTGAGGAAGAGTCCTGTGTGTGGGGATTGAGTTTCTGATTCTTTGTTGATGTCAACGACCCCGGACGGCGTTACGCTTTGTCGCGGGGGCATCAGGGTTGGCGCATGATATTGTGCATATCAAAGTATGCTTCTGCTTTTCTCATTCACTATTAATAAAATTTCATGCACTTATTTTTGTTTTCTTCTGAATAAACAAATGACTCCAAATAA
>JAHYIS010000027.1 GCA_019429385.1 ANME-2 cluster archaeon
ACTTCCTTCTCCAATACACTTTCTGGTTTTTCATTTATACAACCAGAAAGAAAAATCATACTAACAATCAGAATACAAATTATCAACAATTTCTTCATTTGAATCATCTCACAGAAATTTATAATTTCAATTGTTAACTCGTTTATAGAGTTTTCTATTTAGCTATGTCTATGATTTTAAACCAAAAAGATGCGCAGTTCATCCATCCCGCAGTCACTATACCCCGGACTTAAGTCACAAGGCCTGTAATAAGCCTTAGCCCTTTGATTTCTTATCTTGTCCGGCGATATATTTCTCAACAACTTCCCATCCATGTCCAACACTTCCATGATAGCAACTTGGTGCCCAGAGACTTTTATCACACCACTCTTTAAGTTCAGGAAATTCCTGCCGCAATATCCTGCTGCTTCTCCCTTTCAACCGCTTGGCAATAAAACTTACGGAATATTTTGGTGGATACTGGATAAAAAGATGAACATGATCGCTACAAACCGATATATCAATAATCTCGATACCCAGTTCTTTGCAGGTCTTACGTATAATCGCCTCCGCTACCATTGCAACATCCCCTACCAGCACCTTGCCCCTATATTTAGGTGAAAACACCATATGGTCAGTGAGTAAAGATACCGTATGCCTGTCGTGTCTTACCTTCTTTGACATAGAAATTGCAGATGCTGGTTTATTATAAACATTAAAGGCAGGAATGGAATGAAAGTATTTTTCTTTCAAAAGAAATCCTTTATTCTCGACTTCAAGATGACATAATATCCCAATCTTTGCGCCCTTTGCGGTGCCCGAAAAATATCCCCCAGTAAAACATCTTTCATCACCTACTCCCCACCACAAAATCGGCACCTATATATACCATCCAATCGTGTCAGTGTGTCACACATTAACACAGTAAGGTGAACACTATGTCAGAAATTGGAAAAAGCATACGCATAGAACGGATAATGGACAGACAGAGCAGGAACATGGTAATAATACCCATGGACCACGGCATATCAGTAGGCCCGGTCAAAGGACTGGTGGACCTGCCAAAGATGGTCAACAAAGTGGCCGAGGGCGGCGCCGATGCGGTCCTGCTCCAGAAAGGCATGTCAAAACACGGGCACCGCGGGTACGGCAGCGATGTGGGGCTTATCATACACATCAGCGCGTCAACGGCACTGGGTCCAGACCCCAATGAAAAGGTCCTCGTCTGTTCCGTGGAAGAGGCCATCAAACTGGGTGCCGATGCGGTCAGCATCCACATCAATATAGGCAGCGAAACCGAAAGTGACCAGCTGGAACAGATGGGCATGATATCAGAGAACTGCGACTTCTGGGGAATGCCCCTGCTGGCGATGATGTACCCCCGTGGCAAGGACATATCCAACTCGAACGACCCTGAACTCGTGGCACATGCAGCCCGCGCCGGAGCCGAACTGGGCGCCGATGTCGTCAAGACCAACTACACCGGCGACCCCGACACCTTCAGGGATGTCGTACTGGGATGTCCCGTGCCCGTGGTCATGGCAGGCGGTCCAAAGACCGAGACCGATGCAGAGTTCCTGGAAATGATACGCGGCTGTATCGATGCAGGCGGTCGTGGCGTAGCCATAGGCAGAAATGTATTTCAACATCCCGACCCAACAAAGATGACCAGGGCTATTACAAAAATTGTGCATAAGAATGCCAGTGTAGAGGATGCTCTGGAGGAACTGAAGTGAAGAAGAAGAGTTTATGGATAAAAGCAGATGCCGGGGATTGGGACGAACGCAAACTCCGCATCACCACCGGTCTTGAATCAGGAGCCGATTTCGTACTGGTCAACGAGGATGATACTGCCAAGGTACGGGAACTGGGCACCATCAAAGTGGCAGCCTTTGTCAGGGATGGCAAAAGCAAAGCTGATGTCTTTGTGGTAGGCAAACACAGCGAAGGTGACGGTACAAATCCGCTGCCCAGTGATTTTTCAGGGAGCAGGGATATCAACCAGGCCCTCCAGCTCAAGGACAAAGGGAAAAAGACAGCCGGGTACGTGGTCATCAAGAACAAAAAGTATGAAGAGTTCGCTGCCGAGCTGGGCAGGGTGTGCGATTATGTCATCGTGGTAGGCACGGACTGGAAGGTCATCCCGCTCGAGAACCTCATTGCAGGTCTCCAGGAAATGGATGTGGATATCATTGCAGGGGTCAGGAATGCAGAGGAGACCAGGCTCACGCTCGAAACCATGGAACACGGCTCAGAGGGCGTGCTGCTGGATACCGATGATGTATCAGAGATCAAGAGGGTCGTCAAGGCTGTTGAAAAGACAGGACTTGAAGAAACGAAATTGAACACCGCCATCATTACCAGGGTCAAGCAGGTAGGTATGGGGGACAGGGTATGCGTGGATACCTGCTCACTGATGAGCGTGGGCGAGGGCATGCTGGTAGGCAGCCAGTCCAACGGCCTGTTCCTGGTACATTCGGAATCAGAGGACAGCCCCTACGTGGCAGCCAGGCCATTCCGCGTGAACGCTGGCGCGGTACATGCCTATGTCAAGATAGGCGAAAAGACCCAGTACCTCTCTGAACTGGGTGCCGGTGATGAAGTGCTTGTCGTCAATTCAAAAGGCGAGCAGCGGCCTGCCATTGTCGGACGCATCAAGATCGAGAAGCGGCCCATGGTACTGGTGGAAGCAAAAGTAGGCGATGCAACCATCAAGACCATACTCCAGAATGCCGAGACCATCAAACTGGTCGGCAAGGACGGCAAACCCATATCTGTCGCCGTACTCAAAGAAGGCGATGAAGTGCTGGCATATTTTGAGGACACTGCCCGGCATTTCGGCATGAAGGTAGATGAGACCATTATCGAGAAATAATACTGCAGATTGACATGGTTTGGATAGGAAACGTTGACCTGGGAAAGGGGCCGGGTATAGTGGCTGCCATTGGCAGCGATGCCCTCAATACGGCAAAGCGGGCCAGAGTACTGGGCGCCAGCATACTTGAGGTCAGGCTTGACCTGCTCGGTATCAGGGACGCTGATGAGGCGACAGCCTTACTGGACGACATGAAGGTCCAGGTGGGCCTACCCATCATTGCCACCAACCGGTGTACCAAAGAAGGCGGGCAGTGGAGCGGTAGTGAAGCTGGCAGGATAGACCTGCTTCTCTCAACCATATCAAGGGCAGATGCGGTAGATATCGAACTCTCCGCCCCTTTGCGAAGCAAAGTGGGCGATACCGTGAAGTCTGCCGGTAAAACACTTATTATCTCATCCCATGATTTCAGGACAACACCATCATCTGATGCCATGTTGTCCATACTGGTACAGGAAAAGGAAGCCGGAGCGGACATTGCCAAACTGGCAGTGACCCCTGCCGGGACAGACGATACCCTGCGCCTGCTGGAAGTGACACACCAGGCCGGTTTTCCGGTATGCACCATTGCGATGGGCCGGCAGGGTGCACATACCAGGGTGGTGGCGCCGCTCTATGGCTCGGTGCTTACCTATGGTGCCGTGGATGAAGCAGTGGCACCGGGACAGCTTAAGATAGATGAATTGAAACATATGCTGGAGTTACTATCATGAAAACCTTATATGCAGTATTTGGCGACCCTGTAGGGCACAGCCTGTCCCCGGTCATGCACAATGCTGCCTTTGCGGCACTGGGCATGGACTGCGAGTATCACAAGTTCAGGGTCACGAAAGATGACCTCAAAGACGCGATCCATGGTGCAAAGGCCATGGGTTTTGGCGGGTTGAACCTGACCATACCCCTGAAGGAAAGAGCCCTCAGGCTGGTTGAGCCCGACCCCCTGGCAGAGGCTGTGGGTGCAGTGAATACTATCGAATTCAGGGGAAACGGTCTGGTGGGTCACAATACTGACGGGATAGGTGCATTGAATGCCTTGAAATCTGCAGGAATTGTAATCCCCCATAGTATTGTGCTGATCCTGGGTGCAGGAGGAGCTGCCAGGGCTGTGGCGTACCAGCTCGCCTCGCACGGCGCCCGGGTAACCATCGCCAACAGGACAGCGAAGAGGGCGGTGGAGCTGGCAGAAAATGTCAGTTCGGTGGGACGGGCTGAAGGTACCGGTCTGGAAGACCTGCCAGGGCTGGTGGAACAATCACATATCATCATCAACACCACATCGGTAGGAATGCACCCCGACACAGACCAGACCCTTGTCACAGGAGATATGATGCATGCCGGACATGTGGTATTCGACCTGGTGTACAGCCCGCTCGAGACCAGGTTGTTGAAAGAAGCTAAAAAAGCCAAAGCTATCACCGTTGACGGTATCAAAATGCTGGTTCTCCAGGGCGCTGAGAGTTTCAGGATATGGACCGGCATAGAGCCCCCGGCGGATATCATGGAGCGGGCCGTTCGGGACGTGCTTGGAAAACAGTAACATGAGAGGCATGAGCATGAAGATACTCATAATAGGCGGTACAGGCGATACCGGCCAGTGGTTCACCAGATTCTATAAAAAGCATGGCTGGGATGTAACTGTCTGGGGAGCAAATGCACGGCATGATATTGCAAAGATCCTGGGAGTACCCTTTGCCGATGACCTGGACAGTGAGATCGCCCTCTCAGACGTGGTTATGATATCGGTTCCCATTGACCTCACCGAACAGGTGATAGCTGATATTGGGCCAAAAATGAAAGCTGGAAGCCTGTTAATGGATATCACCTCTATCAAGACGATACCTGTAAACGCTATGTTGCAATACACTTCCCATGGGGTAGAGATACTGGGTACACACCCGATGTTCGGCCCCACTATCCCCGACCTGCAGGGCCAGATAGTCATACTTGTACCGGTCGAGGGACGCAGTGAGAAGTGGATGCCGGTAATCCGTACCTTATACGAGGAACAGGGTGCCCACATAGAGGTAACCTCGGCACGGGAACATGACCGTATGATGGCCGTGGTGCAGGGTCTTACTCATTTTGCCTACATATCCATAGGCTGCGCCATGGCAGAACTGGACTTTGATGTGTCCCGTTCGCGCCGGTTCATGAGCCCGGTGTATGAGATCATGGTTGATTTCGTGGGCAGGATACTGGCCCAGAACCCGTACCTGTATGCCATGATACAGATGAATCCCGAGGTCGAGGTCGTGCATGATGCATACATGAAAGTATGCAGGGAGATGTCAGACCAGGTCAAAAGAGGTGACATCCAGGAATTTGTAGATGCCATGAAGCATGCAGCAGTTCATTTTGGCGACACGCAGGCCGCACTGGGACGCTCGGACAAGCTCATCAATGCAAAGATATCAGAGTTCCAGGAGCTGATACATTCCATCGGTACAGAGCGGGGGCTTAGGCACCAGTATTCAGGAGTGACCCACCTGGGTATTGTCAGGAAGGTAACGCCACTGACCGTGGTCATCGAGCGCAGCGGCAGGGAAATTATACTGAAGATAGAGAATACGCGCCTGCTGCACAGGGACGAACTTCTTGAGTGGAAAAAACAGAACCTGAAGCACAATTCAAGGGACGTATCGGTGATCGTTCCCCACGGTGCCAGTCCGGATATTATCAGGGACCTGGTATCTCAGCTGGATGGCGTGGTGTCGGTGGATATCATCGATATCTATGACGGACTTGACAGTGATAGCATAAGTGTGACATTCAGAGTGACCATCATGGGTGACCTGGATGCCGGTAGCGTTCACAGTAAGGTCAACGACCTGCTCTCAGGTATTGGTTGCACACTAAGATGATTGAGTTAAAAACTCGAGTATAATAGAGTGAAAAATGTTCAGAATATCGTTTCCAGGTCATCAAGACCCAGTTCTATCCTGAAATCCTTGAGCCGGTAAAAGTTCTTTGCCCTCATATCGTCATCTTCCAGCCGCAGGTCACCCTCAACAAATCCTGATTTCTCAAGTCGTTTCAAGTGAAGATAGAGGACCTGCCTGCTTACATTCAGTTCCTTGGCCAGTTCATAGATGTACCATTCCCGCTGGGATAGCAGATAGATTATCTTGAGCCTTAAGGGATGGCGTATGGCCTCACCGATATCCACTATCTTTTGCATAGTGGGTGCTTCCATAGATTATCAGATCTCGTCCAGTTTGTTCTTAATCTCTTCAACGGTCTTTTTCACGTCTTCCAGGTCCTTTTCCATCCTGGTAAGCTGTTCACTGCCGCCGGCCATGTAATTAGACTTATTCAACAGCACAATGACCACCGCAACAACTATGAGGATAAGTATCACATCAATGATCAGGCCGTATATCCCAAATCCTCCCATGAAACCGCTACCAGTTCCCATCATTCCATTCGCCATAAATTCGACTCCTTTTGGTTATAATAGAAATCTATGGTCATTAATCTGATGTAACTGTTTGGATGGGATGCGGGGATTAGCCCCACATCGCGCAACCGGCACCATTACCTGCACCTCTGAAACCTCCACGACCATTGTTGAAGTCAGCATTTTCAGACATATATGCATAGAAGTCATCATATACTTCACCCGTAAACATGTCAACACGTGCCTGTTTTGTTACTCCGTCATCGTCCTCATAGGAAGCTACAAACCAGCGTCCCATCTGGTACATTTCAGAAGTTAACGTACCATCCACAGCGTCCTCGATGAGCTGGACAGCTTCTTCCTGGGTCACTAATACGGCATCACTATCTGCATACTGGCCGTACCCCATCATGTGTCCGCCCCAGCGTCCCATATGCTGGCCCATCCACTGGTACATCTGGTTGGCCCAGTCATTATCACCATTCTGCTGGGCGTAGTACCCGCCCTGTCCGCCCATTCTTGCACTGGCGATGCCTGTGGCACCCACCAGAGCTGCTATAACGAACAATATCATCAATTTTCGTCTCATTTCTTATCACCTTATTATATTATTCTCAATTATAACACATATGTAATGTCAATCTTACATATATCAAGTTATTCAATATATATGTTTCGCATACCTTATGCACGTAACACATGAGTAGACTGAAAAAATCGTAAAGTATTATGCCTTCCTGTATTGAATACAAGAGAATGATACTATGAACCTAAAACAGGCCATCAAATTCCTTGAAAACATTGCCCCACCTGAACTGGCTGATGAATACGATATCGGCAGGATAGGACTGGTCCTGGACCGCGACAATGAGGTGAATAAAATTGCGACCTCATTGGATGTCACCAACCATGTGCTGCTTGAGGCCGCCCGGTGTGGAGCAGACCTGCTGATAGCTCACCACACTCCCATCTACGAACCCGTGAACCGGCTTTCGAAGACCCTGGCAGATACCCTGAAGATAGCACTGGACAACGAGATATCCATCTATGTGATGCATACCAACTACGACCGGGCACAGGGCGGGGTCAATGACGTACTGGCGGGACTGCTGGGGTTGCACCATACCAGAACTGTTGATATGGGCCGTGTAGGGGATGTCGCTCCCACAACTACTGAAGAACTGGCCAGGTTGACCGCACAGCGGCTGGATACCCATGTCCAATATGCGGGCGACCATCCAGTTGAACGTGTAATGGTATTGGGTGGTAGCGGTTTGCGAAAGGAATATATTGAGATGGCAATTGATGCCGGGGCCGATGCCTTTGTGTCAGGTGAACTGCGCCATGATGTAATTCCCTATTCAAAGGACATCTCATTGATAGATGCCACCCATTACGCAACCGAGAACCCTGCCATGCGAGAACTTGCCAAAAGGTTGCCTGTCGAATCCGTATTCATCGACTGTAAACCGCAGGTACGCGTGATTGTTCAATAGAGTTCATGGGATCCATATAATTTATCTGATTTTCCAGATTTTTCACGCGGATTGTTCAGATTCCTCGAATTTGCCGGGGTCATCGGGTCTATCGGATTTACCGGATTTTTTACGGTATTTCATTCCCACGACCACAACGACCATGGCGACGATAAGTACCCACGGACTTATGCCAAGCCAGCCATACAGGGTTATCTTCCCCACGGTTGTGGGTCCAATAACATTTTTTAGCAGGTACTGGTGCAATTCCGCATATACGGCCATGCCGGTCAGTACTCCCAGGATTGCAGTGAATGCGGTCACATATCCTTCTCCTGCCCTGAACAGCACGCCCGATGCGCACCCGCCTGCCAGCACCATACCCACACCGAAAAGCAATCCGCCAATCACATTATGAAGTCCTAACGGTTTTACCTGGAATTCTATGAGCCCGAGCGATTCAACCGTAAAAAAACCAATGGATGTGAAAAGTATTGCATATATAACACCCTTTGCAAGATAGGTATCCTTTGTCATAAAGAGGTCCCTTGCTGCCGATGCCATGCAGAACCTGCCCCGCTGGAGCACTGCTCCGAAGGCAATCCCGAACAATAATCCGACCAGTAGCGAATTCATCAGACCAGCCTCACAATTATTTTTGAACCAGCATACGCACCCACAACAATGAACACTCCTCCCACGAGGCTGGCAATCGAAAACTGGGGTACGCCGGACAGAATATGACCCACGTTACACCCGTTGCCTATGCGCTCACCCAGCCCCATGAGCATGCCGCCCATAAACGTATATGCGAGCCATTTCCGCTCTTGCGGCACCCTGACCTTAAAATCACGTCCCAGGTTCGCTGATATGAATGCGCCTATCACTATTCCGATGATAAACATAACGAACCAGTTGACCTCGGGAGTAAATGTCTGGAAATGCAGGTTCGATGAAACATGGGAGGGTATGACACGATTTTCAACTGCGGCAACCAGTTTCATTTCCGCGCCGCCGATGCCCCATGGCCTGTTGAAATATACAAACAGAAGTGTGTTCAGTACAGCAAGAAGCAGACCGGTGACCCAGGGCGGAAGATAGCGCATAATTCATCAACAGCAGCTATGGAACAATTATAGTAATTTCAAACTCCACACCCTTTTCGTCAACGGTAAATCCAATCCCGCGTTTCCTCAGTTCCATGGGAATGGACCGTCTTGCCGGCGGATGGTCACTGATGACCTTTAGAGTATCACCGCTATGCATTGCACCGACCTTTTTGATGGTCTTGAGCAGCGGTACCGGACAAATATCACCTCGTGTATCCAGGACTTCTGAATTCATACATACTCTCCTCCTAATCTTTTAAACTTTTTATTCCGATGAAGCAACAGTTACTTTCATGTTCACAGGAAAAATCAACGGCAGTTTGCTTTTCACCAAGGATAACTTCGATTATACCGCTGACCAGCCCTCCTTCCATATGGCATGATACCTCATCTTCTTTTCTTTGCATGAGGGATGAGGGATGATTGCACAATTTAAAAGATACTGAATGGTTCTCGAAGTCGATATTGGTAAAATCTATATTTCCCCATCCGGTATTTCTCAGGATTATTGAACTCAGTTCTGACATCTGGGTTTCTACATCCAGTTCCCTCAGTTCAGGAAAATGTTTGTAGGTGAGTCTGGCATATTGCTTGCCCATCTCGTATCCCACTTCCCTCAAAATTGCACCGGAACCTGACCCCAGATATTTCTGGACAGTATGCCTGAAAGATGCAAATGATTCAGTAAAGAGTATTGTGCTGGGTTCCCCCATCATTACAGGATGGCCTGCTTTTTCATCCAACCATAAATAAGGTATTGGTTTTTTGTTATTTCCTGACATACCATGTCATCCTCCCGAATGTAAGACAGAGATCATTTCTAGTTGTTTATTGAGTAACAATTTATATATTAACTGTGACCGAAGGGTACGTAATTTTATATTATACTTTTAATAATGAGTTTAATACACTTATATATTTTGATGAAGTTATTTCATTCCCTACCGTAAGGAAGCCATTAAATGAACAATAGTCTTATGCAATATTACCTCCCAACAAGAGGACGAGATTTTCATGAGTCGTAAGTACGATTATAGTAAACTGGGCCTGATAGCAGGCCTGGAGATACACCAGCAGCTTGACACGAAGGAAAAACTGTTCTGCGGTTGTCCGACTACGTTACGTGACAATGAAGATTCCAATTTTGAATTTTTCAGGTATTTACGCCCTACCCGCAGCGAGATGGGCGAGGTGGACCGGGCCGCAGCCGAAGAAGCGATGCTGACAAAACGGTTCGTGTATAAAGCCTATGACACGACCTGCCTGGTGGAGAATGATGAGGAACCACCCGGGGAATTGAACCGGGAGGCGCTTGGCATCACTCTTCAAATAGCAAAACTCCTGAACATGCGCGTGTTCGATGAGATACATACCATGCGCAAGATTGTGATAGACGGTTCCAACACTTCAGGATTCCAGCGGACTGCGCTGGCTTCTACCAGCGGATATATTGAAACAAGCCAGGGTAATGTCGGGGTAGGTGTACTGTGCCTGGAAGAAGAAGCCGCCCGGAAATTGGAGGATAAAGGTGATACTGTTAAGTATTCACTTGACCGGCTCGGTATCCCGCTTGTGGAGATCGGGACAGAGCCGGATATCAGATCACCGGCCCATGCCAGGGAGACAGCCGAACGTATCGGTATGCTGCTGCGCTCAACAGGGAGTGTCAAGCGGGGATTGGGTACTATCAGGCAGGATGTGAACATTTCTATTGCCCGGGGCGCACGGGTGGAGATCAAAGGTGTGCAGGCCCTGGACCTTATCGAGACCATTGTGGAGCAGGAAGTTGAGCGGCAGGTGAACCTGCTGGATATCATGGATGAGCTACGCTCCCGGAACGCTTCTGTCCCCGGGGATACTGTTGATGTCACTGACCTGTTCATCCAGAGCCAGTCCAAGGTCATAAAAAATGCACTGAAAAAAGGGGTGGTGCTGGCAGCGAAGTTGCCAGGTTTTGCAGGTTTGGTTGGCCGCCAGGTCCAGCCGGGGCGCAGGTTAGGAACTGAATTATCCGACTATGCCAAAAAATCAGGTGTTGGAGGGATATTCCATACCGATGAACTGCCTGCATACGGTATAACCGAACAGGAGGTGGAAGCCCTGCGACAGGCAGTAGATGCTGGCGAAGGGGATGCTGTCATCCTGGTGGCAGACCTGGAAACGCGTGCAACCGGGGCCATGCAATTGGCCACAGAACGGGCACGTATGGCACTCAATTCAGTGCCGGAAGAGACCCGGCGGTCATTACCTGACGGTAACTCGGCTTACATGCGACCCCTGCCAGGTGCTGCGAGAATGTATCCGGAGACCGACATCCCTCCAGTGGTTGTGACTGCGGAAATGCTCGATGCTGTCGAACTGCCGGAACTGCTTCCCCAGCGCAAGGCCAGGTATATGGAAGAATGGGGGCTCAATGAAGAACTGGCAGGCAGGATGGCATACTCTGCTCACTTTACGTTGTTTGAGGAAGTCCTTTCAAAAGTAGCGGGGATAAATCCCATGCTTGTTGCCACAACATTGATGAGCACGCTGCCGGAACTCAGGCGAGAGGGTTTGAACATAGACAGATTAGAGCCTCAACATTTTGAAGACGTATTCAGGCTGATAGTGTCGGGAGGAGCTGCTAAAGAAGTTGTACCGGAAATATTGTCTCAGATAATAGAACACCCAGAAATGACTGCTGAAGATGCTGCCAGGGAATTGGGTTTAGGAAAGAAGCGATTAGAAGATATTGAACATCTTATCGAGAATATCGTGATCCGGAAACTGGACTTTGTGAAGGAGCGCGGTATGGGCGCCGTAGGACCGTTAATGGGTGAGGTCATGAAAGAACTGCGGGGCATCGTTGATGGTGAGGTTGCCAGCAGCCTGCTGAAAAAGAAGATCGAAAAACATCTGGGCCAGGAAAAATAATCACTATGTGCAGTAATTATAATTTCATTGATAAAATTGACAATGTAATGTATTATCGTTATATTTATGTATCTCATGCGTCAATATAATCAAATCGTAAAACGTTCAGGTCAATCCAGGAAACTTTGCGGTAGCATGCGAGTACGAGTCGTCGTTGGGTTGCGGTTGTGCATATGAAGCGCACATCATTTATTTGCTATAACATCAATACAAACAAGAGAATAATTCAAGGAGGAGAGACTAACGCCAATATTTATCGAAATAAAGGACCTGTCAGTGGGTTTTGATGACGTGGATGTGTTGAAGAACATAAACCTTACAATTGATGAAGGAGAAGCGGTGGGAATTCTGGGCAGAAGCGGTGCTGGCAAGTCAATACTCATGCATGTGCTAAGGGGTGTGGAAGAATATGAACGGATATCAGGCCAGGTAATATATCATGTAGCCCAGTGTAAAAAATGCGGCCTCATAGAACCACCAAGCAGGGTAGGCACTCCATGCCGAAAGTGCAGCGGTAACATGACAGAATTAACTGCTGACTTTGTTTCTCTTCCCATCCATGACCCGGCAAGAAAAGCTATTTCCAGGCGTATTGCCATTATGCTTCAGCGGACTTTTGCCCTGTACGGTGATGAACGGGTCATTGTGAACGTGATGAACGCCCTTACCGAAATAGGGGAGAAAGGCCCCAACGCGATCCATAAAGCTGCTGACCTGCTTGACCAGGTGAACATGTCCCATAGAATGATGCACATAGCCCGTGAACTCAGCGGTGGAGAAAAGCAGAGGGTGGTGCTGGCAAGACAGCTTGTCAAAGACCCCATGATGCTCATTGCAGATGAACCCACAGGGACTCTTGACCCCAAAACCGCAGAACTTGTTCACGAAGGGATCATGAATGCGGTAAAAGAATACAAAATGTCACTGATCATCACATCGCACTGGCCCAGGGTAATCGAGGAACTCTCACATAAAGCGATCTGGCTGGAAGATGGTAAGATCATAGCAGAAGGGGACCCGAAGACCGTTAGTGCCAAATTCATGGAACAGGCCGGTGAAATAGAGAAACGTGAAATAAATATTGGCGAACCTGTTATAAAAGCCAAGAACCTGAGAATGAAATATTTCTCTCTTGACCGCGGTGTGGTCAATGCAGTGGATGGCATTGATTTTGAAGTGCGCGAGGGAGAGATATTCGGGATAATCGGCGTGAGCGGGGCCGGAAAGACCACAACATCCAAAATTATCACAGGTAATTTACAGCCCACCGAGGGTGAAATAGATATCCGGGTCGGAGATGAGTGGGTGGACATGAGAATAATGGGTGTCCATGGCAAAGGACGGGCTACCAAATATATCGGTGTACTGCACCAGGAATACAGTTTGTATCCTCACAGGAATGTCATAGATAACCTGACCGAATCCATTGGCCTTGAACTCCCGCATGAACTTGGTGAGCGTAAAGCCATTTATACTCTTACCACGACAGGATTCTCGGAACATAAGGCCCTGAGCATCCTTCAAAAGATGCCTGATGAGCTCAGTGAAGGGGAGCGGCACAGAGTGGCAATGGCGGCCGTACTGATGAAGGAACCAAGGATACTGGTATTTGACGAACCTACTGGTACCATGGACCCTATTACAAAAATCGAAGTATCCAGGTCAATTCTGCATGCCAGGGAGACCATGGGCGAAACATTTGTAATTGTCTCCCATGATATGGACTTTGTTGCCGAAGTATGTGACCGGGCTGCCCTGATGAGATTAGGTAAAATCGTGGATATTGGCGATACGGCCGATGTGCTCAGTCGCCTGACAAAAAAAGAACGTGAAGAATCACTGGAAGGTATATCGAAAGACTTATAGTGTCCTACCGGTAAAATCTTTTATATTGCAGCAGGTAAGCATTATGGTCCAAGAGGTATTCTGATATGGAGGAGTGTTAGTGAGCAGCACGATCACAGTTGAGTTAAATGAACTTTCAATGGAGATGGAAGACGGGACCACACTGGGTGAGTTGCTAACAACGACGAAAGCAACCTATCACAAAGGAACAACCATAGGAATTGTGAAAGGTGGAGAAGAAAAGGAAGAGCAAACTACCGAATATAGTCTTAAAACGAACAAAGGTGAGTTCAAGATTGAAGTGGATTCTCAAAATGCTGAATTCTTGAATATCTGGGCCACTGTTTTTGTGGGAAAGGAATTGCGTGCTCACTGGGCTACTCCTGATGCAGTGGCCTTTGGTCCTGTTGGAACGGGTATTAAACCCGATAGAGGTACCTATGGATATAAGAAATATGATATTATCTTCGGGGCTGGTGGGTATGATGCCAAGAACACCTACGTGATAATTGCAAAAAACAATCACACAGCATCTCATGGTTCCCCGCTAAACGGCGGTGTATTTGCCAGGGTCATAAGCAGCAAGAACATCATTTCAAAACTGGAACAGGGAGATACCATTACCGGTATTGAACCGGTAATAAAATGGGAGACGCTTACAGATAAGATCACTACAACTGACATGGATACTGTACTTGAAAATGGTATGAAGATATTTACGTATTTTGCGGTTGAATTAAATAAAGATTCACCTGAAGGTGCAGAACATTTCCTTGGTCTGGTGCGTCACGGGTACTTCAAGGTAGATGATATATCCAGTTCGTACGTGGTGGATGACGTGCTCAAAGGAGAAAATTGTCCATTCGAATCGCTGGATTCCCGCTCAGAGGGTAGTGTTGCGGTACGTACCCAGGGTGATGGAATGGGTAGGGTATTCATTTCAAAGGAAGACCGTACCAGCAGCATGGCACATTCAATTGTGGGAATGGTGACGAAGGGGGTTGAACTGGTAAAGCTGGCTGACAAAGGCAATAAACTGACGATATCTGCCACACCAGAGCGGGTTATGTTTTTGGGCCTGAAGATCAATGAAGCGATTGACCTGGCGCACGAACGTGGACTTACTTTGGAGATTGGAGGATATGAAGGAGATGATGCTATAATAGTTGAACAGCGTCCAGAAACCACCATGGAGATATTGGAAGGGGGAAAAATATCTGCATTTTGCATTCCACCTGACCAGTTGATCCACATCAAATTTTATTATGATAGGGCACCCATAACTATAGAGTTTTTCAAACACGCCCTCAAGCTCAAGGAGCGGCCGCTCGGTCCATTGCCTGTGGATTTAACATATGAGAATACAACACTGCTAAAGACCATCAAACGTGCTGAGACCTACAAGGAGATTATGCCCGAAAACACACCGGTTGAAATTGTGCTTGCAGGTGAAATGGGAGTGACCAACCAGGCTTCCAAGACATATGGCCTGATAGGGGTCAAGACCATCGATGATAAGCGATATGGTCCCACAGGTGAGAAGTTCCACTGTACGAATATAATCGGCAAAGTGATCGATGCGGAGAAATTAAAGGACTTCCAAAAAGGCGATATCGTCTATGTGATGGAGGTGGAGCAGGATGAGTGACGATGATATAATTAGCAAGATGGTAGTGCTGCATTCCACCTATACCCTGCCCAGTGACCTGGTAATTAAGATATACGAGAGCAAGGCAGATGTTACGGTCAAAGAGACCTGTTTCGGTCTTGTTATCGAAGGTAAAAGGTCTGAAGTGAACAGGGTAGCCAGGGAACTCAGGAACCTGGACCCCAATCGTATATTTATCAAAGAGCGGGGTGTGCCTCCGGGGGACAAATACCTCTGCAGAGCAGGACGTGGCGGAGGTCCAAAACCAGGATTCCACCACCATGAAGTAGAATTTGCCCTCCTGCCTTATTTTAGTGAGGCATTGGCCGAGATAGACAGAGGCGAGATCCCAAAGATAAAAGACGTTGCACGACCGCATATTACCATTGACGAATTGAAAGACATAATTGAGAAAGAGGTTAAGAAATCAGAGTGAGGTTATCAGGATGGTTAAGGTTTTCATTTACCCCAGTAATAGTTTGATACTGTCAGACCTCGTGGACAGGTTCGGTCACGAACCTCTGGCCATGATGCAGGAGATAGGGAAGAATATACGCACGGCCGGTCTGGATTCGCCGCCTATCAATATTACCCCCGAGGACCCGAAACGGGGATTGAAGTATGCAGCTGTTGAGGTCCCTGCAGGTGTGAGGGGCAGGATGTCATTGCTGGGTCCACTGCTCGAGGAGGCAGAGGCAGGCATTATTGTAAAAGAGCCTGATATCTCTTTTGGATGTATGGGTTGCGCCCGTACAAATGAGCTTATCAATTTCCTGGTGCGGGCCAAGAAAATACCTCTCCTTGAGCTGAATTATCCCAATACAGAGGAAGACGCAAAGACATTCGTGTACAGGATACGTGAGTTTCTGGACGGTTTGTCAGCCAGTGGAACCGGAAAGGGGGATGAGTGATATGGGAAAAGAGAATCTTGTCAAGATCGCCCAGCTGTCCTGCGGCAGTGTGTACAGCGGTATCCAGCAGGAAATTGAAATGGCTGCCGGGATGGTTGATGCAGAGATCATTTACCCTGAGATAACCATTGACGATGTTAAGGTCGTACAGGAAGAGTTCGGCCTGCAGGTGGCCAGTCCTGACCTGAGGTTGATGATGGCCAGGGCCAAAGCTCTGGTGGATGGGAAGGTCAGGGCTGATGCTGTGCTGATAGCGACCTGTTTCAGGTGTGCCGAGGGTGCACTGGTGCGAAATGAGATACGCAGGTATATTCACGAGAACTCGAAATTGCCTGTTATCAGTTATTCATTTACTGAACGTACAACGGCTGCTACTCTGCTCACCAGACTGGAGGCCCTGACCACCACTGCCCGGCGGCGCAGTCTGCTTGCCAGGGAACACCAGGAAGGACTGACCGCTGGTATTGATTCAGGGTCCACCACCACCAAAGCGGTGATCATGAAGGACGATAAAGTGGTGGGTACGGGCTGGGTGCCTACGGTCAAGGTCATGGAAAGTGCCACCGAGGCACTGGACAATGCCATGAAAGAAGCGGGAATTACCAGGGATGATATACAGGCCCTAGGTGTTACAGGATATGGCAGGTTCCTGATAGGGGAGGAGTTCAAGGCCTCCCTGATCCAGGAGGAGATCACGGTGAATTCCAAAGGTGCGGTCTACCTGGCAGGTTTCCAAAAGGGTCAGGCGACTGTTATTGATATTGGAGGTATGGACAATAAGGCCATATCGGTGCAGGATGGTATTCCGGGTATGTTCACTATGGGCGGTATATGCGCCGGAGCATCTGGCCGCTTCCTGGAGATGACTGCCAAGCGCCTCGGAGTGGATATCACTGAACTGGGTGCGCTGGCTGTAAAGGGAATGCGGGAAAATGTGGAGATGAACAGTTACTGTATCGTGTTCGGTATCCAGAGCCTGGTCAATTCGCTGGCCAAGGGGTCTTCAGCTGATGATGTGGCTGCAGCAGCTTGTTTCAGTGTGGTGGAACAGGTTTTTATGCAGCAATTGCAGGAAGTTGAGGTCAAAGAACCGCTGATCATGGTAGGCGGGTCGGCACTTATTGCCGGTGTTCCCAGAGCCATGGAGAAACTGTTACAGATCAAGGTGACGGTACCCCCGTATGCCCAGTACATAGGCGCGGTGGGTGCAGCGCTGCTGGCATCTGGTTTCATCAATAAATAGGCCATATTAGGAGTAACACAGATGGAAGACGACGAGAAGATCATCGTGGAAGCGCCCGGTGAAGAGGTGGGGGCGGAAGTGTACATGAGGGTTATCTCTGATGTGCTGTCTGACCTTGCACTTGGCAGGGTTATCGAAAAGGTCAGGGTGTATGTCGACGTGACAGAGCCAGTGTTCATTTTTGTAGCATTGCGGCATATCGGAATTGCTTCTGTGCACCTTAAGGATTTTGCGGACCTGGAAATAGGGGACTACGGAAAACATCAGGTTCTTATTAAACTTAATAAAGAGGCATATATTCCACAGTTGCTTGAGAAATTGTGGGAACGCTACGGCAGGGGCAATATCACCCATGAAGAGCGTACCCTTATTGTGGTGGAAACTCCTGATTATATGGATGAAGTGGATATATTAAGTGAAATGATCATTGATGAAAAAGCAGGAGAGATCAGTGACAGGATAGTTGATGCCATGTTGAGGATAATTCCTGAAGGGTTCAGGGTCAGGTATCACCAGATGACAAAACAATATATTCTTTTTGTAGCTTCGGAAGATGCTATAAAACAGGAGTGGAAAGACAGGGCACAGACCATGCTTGGTACGTTACTCGGTGGGGTGTCATCCAATGCTTGAACCTATGATGTACGAGGGCGGGGTCTACAAGCATAACCTACTTGTGGAACTGGTCGAGGACCTGGGAGGTTATATTCTCCAGAAGAATATCATGCAGACCGAAATCGTTATGATCATGCTGGTACCGATGAAGGATATCCATCTGGTTGAGGATATGACCAAAAAGCTGCTGGGTGAGTTGACCAGGGCACCGCTCTCGGGCGCTGAGATAGCTGTGGTGGCTCCTACGCTGGCCTATCATCACCTTCCGCATCTTGACTGTGATATTGCCGAGTTCTTGCGCCGTAAAGGGGCGAAGACCAACATGATAGGCCTGAGCAGGGGTGTCGGTTCACGGATATGCCAGATAAACGCTTATGAACGGGACCTTATCAATGAGCATGATATAGCTGTGTATATCTTTGGGAATTTTAAGCATTGCATTACAGAGTCGAAGCCGAGATTGTTTGAAGGAATTGAGATACCCATAGTGGTGACCGGTGCTCCCGATATAGCTCCTGACGGGGTGAAAAATGCTGAAGTGTATGTGAGCATGCTGGGAAGGGTAGCTCACCGCATGCGAAAGGGGGATGAGATGCATGCCATGGACCGGGTGGTGGCTGAAGTCGGCAAGATCCTGGATACCCTGCGGGAAGATATTGGCAAGGACCAGCAGTCTGTGATGCCGCCCAGGGTGAAGAAAGAGATCGAGGACCAGGTGCCTGAAATTAAGAAGGTGTTGTCTCCGCTGCCGATCACGTTGAGGTTGAAGGGGCTAAAGGTGAAGCTGGATTACGATGAGTTCCGTGAGAAGATAGGCGAAGTGTCTTTTGTGGAAGGCCTGAAGCTGAAGGATATCGCTGATATCAGGCGCAGTAATATGAAGAATTTTATTCTGGTGGATATCAAGCCGAAGAGTGAAACGGGGTATGTGATTTAGGGGCAGCCGAGATTTTTTTGGTCTTTGATTTGGATTGCCTCTGAAATTCCCCCATTCACATCACAACCGACTGCTCTATCCTCTCATGACAGGTACACCCTAATCCAGAAAATAAGCTTCGTCATACAAGAAAATCCTATGGCCGGATTAACTTGAGTACACAAAGTTATACGTTAGGTACTGCCAGAAACACTCAAATACCCTCATCTCATAAAAAGAACAGGCGATTAACATGGACAAGGTTGACAGTTCACAATTCCAGGGGTATATCTGGTAGGCCAGGTAATTGCCACCAGCGTAGGAGCCCTATTGCTTGCTCTTGAAGACTTTGCCGGATTCTACTACGGGAACTATTACCTGGGTATTGAAACCTATGGATATATCTACCTTGGCTCAGGTTTCATGGCCTCGATCCTGATACTCCTTGGACTGGCGGGTCTGCTCATATCCCTCCGCGCCGCCATTATCAGCCTCCAGGCAAAAGACAATGCTACGCTTGAGATGCTGGAACACAACGCACGCATAACGATGAAAGGCGCTGGTTTCACGGTATTGCTATCAGGACTGGGTGCAATCGTCTTTGGCATAAGTTCCACCATTGACGAAACTGGCTGGTGGCTGGATGGAGGGTTCTACGGAGCGTTCATTGGCGGTTTACTGGTACTTTTCTTTGGTAAACTGATAATAGACAGGATAAAAACATGACATCCTCTTTTGCACACTCCTGTTGTACCGAACTATAAATGGCTAAACTTTTCTACATGAATGACATAGTCTTCCCATCAGCATTCTGGAGAGGAGCATCATGGAGAAAAGCATTACATATTTCGAAAAATCCGGGAAAGAGAACACCGCCTCCGTAATCGAAGCGGTCAGGAACCGCGTCCTTGAACTGGGTATCAAGGAAGTGGTTGTGGCAAGCACCTCTGGCAAGACAGGAGTGGCTATGGCAGAAGCCTTGCAAGAGGAGGATATCAACCTGGTAGTAGTAACCCATCAGTATGGAGCCCACGATGAAGGCAGATGGGACATGGATAGCAAGTATGTCTCACGATTGAATGAACTGGGTGTTGAAATCGTCTCCCAGTCCCACATGTTCTCAGGTATTGAGAAATCCCTGTCCAAAGAGACAGGAGGGGTCAGCCGGATAGAAATAGTGGCCGACACCCTGCGCAAGCTCTTTGGCAAAGGCTTTAAAGTGGCAGTGGAAGTCGTAATAATGGCAGCGGATTCCGGCGCCCTGACCATGGAAGGCGAGGTCATCGCTGTAGGCGGGACCGCGTATGGTGCTGATGTGGCCTGTGTGATCAAACCTGCCCATTCCAATAATTTCTACGGTTTGCAGATACGGGAGATAATCTGCATGCCAAGAGAAAAATAATAGGTTCGAACAGAAATGTATCAATATACAATTTGCTCATTCAATGTATGAACAGTAACCACAAATCCCTTAAATGGCAAAGAACCAATACAAATGAATGAATAGTATTTGTTATCAAGAGGTGTCAATAAATATATGAGAAAATGGAATACGGACTGGGGATTACAGGGCAGGATGCTGTTCACCATGTTCCTGCTCGCGGCAGTGTACTTGTTCTTCCTGGCATTTTTATCGTACCAGGGTGCAGGGATGAATGTCATGATCATCTTTATTGGAGGATTCATGTTCATCCAGTATTTCCTGTCAGATAAACTGGTCCTTATGAGCATGGGGGCTAAGGTAGTATCTGAAAGTGAAGAGCCACAGCTTCATGAAATGATCTCACGGCTATGCGCCATGGCAGACATCCACAAACCAAGAGTGGCTGTGGTCAACAGCTCGGTTCCCAATGCTTTTGCAACGGGCCGGAGTCCAAAGAATGCTGTAGTAGCTGTAACTACCGGTATCATGAAAACCCTGACTTCCAGTGAACTGGAAGCAGTTATTGCCCATGAACTGAGCCATATAAAGAACCGGGACGTTATGGTAATGACCATTGCCAGTTTCCTCTCGACAGTGGCGTTCTTCCTTGTGCGGTACCTCCTGTTCTTCGGAGGGGGCAGAGACAGGCAGTCCGGCGGCATCATGGGGGTATGGCTGGTATCCATATTAGTCTGGGTCATCAGTCTCCTGCTTATCAGGACCCTTTCCCGGTACCGTGAATTCTCGGCAGACAGAGGGTCGGCCCTTATCACGGGAGCACCTTCTCATCTGGCATCTGCCCTCATGAAAATAAGCGGTATCATGCCCAGGATACCAACTGACGACCTGAGAAAAGTGGAGGGCATGAACGCTTTCTTCATTATCCCTGCACTATCGGGTTCATCCATTATGCACCTGTTCTCGACTCATCCGTCAGTCGAGAAACGCATTGCTGCACTCGAAAAATTAGAAACAGAGCTGGAAATGTAATGGGATTCCTGGATGCTCTATTGGGGAAGAGTAAACTTCCCAAAGCAAAGGTAGACAGGCTTTTTGCCATTTCAACAGCCAGCATTACTCTTGATGTTAACCTGGGATTAAAACCCGGCGGGTCAGCCGGCATCTGTTTTAAATCCATGGAATCTTCCCGGTATGCGGCGGCACGTCTGGAAATTGAGGAGCTGCTCCAGTATAGCTGTAAGGAGACCGGTACTGAATACAGGGTGCAAAAGGATGAATTCAATTATTTGTGGGTACTGCTCAAGGACCCGGATTTCGAAGACCTGGTAACCAACATCCATCTCATTTCCCAGACCCTTATCGAGCAGGATTTCAGTGAACAATTATTATGTGCCATTTACCGGTTCCAGGGTGAAAGTACAGTCTACTGGATCTACAATTACAAGCAGGGGGGTTATTATCCATTTGTACCCAAAGGTGACCACCAGAGGGATAACAACCTGGAATTCAGGCTCAGGTCAGTGATGGACAGCGAACTTCCCATTGAGAAAAATGTGGAAAAATGGTACCCTCTCTGGGGGATACCATTTTAATTGGACCTGTTAATCCTGAATAAGTCCTTCTCCACTGAAAATCCCGGCAGCTTCTTCCAGGCTCAGGTCAGCGGGGGGCACAATGATGTCGGATTCCACGATCTCGGCATCATCCAGAGTCGTCCCGTTCTCTTTTATCGATGCTATCAGGTTACCAAGCTCCTTCTTGAAGTCGCGTTCATTTCTTTTTGCCACGTGACCCACTATCCTGTTATCGATGACATTCAGTTCGTCCAGCAGACTGCTGGGGACCTTAAACTGCCCTTCACCCATTATCCTGACGATCATTTGCCTACCTCCTCTTTCAGTGATGCAAGCTCGGATTCAATACTACTGGTGGCACTTATCTTTGCAAGCTCCCTTTCGATATCATCCTCTTTGCCGGTAAAATCTTCCAGCGTACCCTGTTCCAGCAGTTCATCAAGTGCGGCGGAACGTGCTTTCATGTTCTCTGTCTTCTCTTCTGCCCTCTGGACAGCAAGACCTACATCTGCCATCTCTTCACTGATACCTGTAATCGATTCCGTGATCTTGACCTGGGCTTCTGCTGCCGAGTACTGGGCCTTGATGGTCTCTTTCCTGGTCCTGAAGGATTCTACCTTGGCAGACAGTCTTTTTTCAGCGACCTGGAGTTTTTCCTGTTCCCTGTTCAGGTCAGTGATCTGCTGGTCAAGGGAACTGACCTGGGACAATAGTTCATTCTTTCTCTCCAGTGCAAGTCGTGCCAGGTCTTCCCGGCCGGCTTTGACAGCATCCCGGGCCTGCCCGTTCAGCTTATCAATATTCTGGTTCAGTTTTGCCTTTTGCAGTTCAAGCCGTTTCTTGGAAGTGGTTACTTCAGCAACGCCCCGCTTGACATTTTGTAACAATTCAAGTTGTTTCTGGTAGGAATAATCCAGGGTTTCCCGTGGGTCTTCCATCTTATCCATCAACTTGTTCATTTTTGCCTTTACTACAGTCCCCATTCGATTCAATAAACCCATATTACTATCTCCTTGCTTTTGATGTTATCCCGTATATATTTCCCGTATTTGAATAATATTTCCCTTTACTTTTGCAATGCCCCGTTTATATCATTGATTGTAAAACAATATAAATAATAGCCATTTACTTATCTATGAAATGAAATAGAACAATCAGGTTTATTAACTTCTCCTACAATCTAAAATAATATTTAACAAAGAGGTAGAATCTTATGCGGGGAATGATATCAAAAAAGGATTTACACATGTTCGGATTGTTCGGTCTCATGCTTTTGCCGATATGCTACCTGATTTACACCAATGTACTTGGCAGCCAGTGGAACATACACCCGGTCCTCTTGATCTTATTACTGGCAAGCATGCTGGTTTTTTCATCCACGGAGATACCTGTCTACCGAATGAGGACAAAGAAACCGGATCTTTCCCAGGAGAACATCCAGCTGCTGGGTGAGTTCTATTCAGTACCGCTCGAAGACGAGTTTGATATCGGTGATGAACTGGTGTTCAATACCAGGATCACGTTGAACCTGGGCGGTTTCATTTTACCGCTGTTGTTTTCAATGTATGCAGTGATCAATAATCCAGGTTTTGCAGCATTGGAGATCATGCTGATAGTCGTGATAGCCACTCACCTGTTAACTGAATTCAAATCCGGAATAGGTATGGTCATACCTGATCATATCGGGTTGCTCCCCATCCCCTTCGCACTGATACTCGATCCTGGTAATATTGCCACTGTAGTACTTGTTTCAGGTGTATTTGGTATCGTATTGGGAGTTATCCTGTCGTTGTTCAATATATCTGAACAAAACGAGGGCAGTGCATATATTAACCTGGGCGGTGTCGGTAATTTCAGGGCAATATACATTACCGTGATAATTGCAGTACTACTGTCTTATTTTAGTACATAAAGTATAACTTTTTGTACTCAAGTTAATCCGACCGATGGGGGGATTTTCTTGTTCCCTGTAAGTACCGTATCACCGGGATAGAATCGGAATTTCAAATCCTCATATAGTGGGCCGCTTCACCAAGCTCTTCCTCAATGCGCATAAGCTGGTTGTATTTACCGGTACGTTCACTTCTGGCAGGTGCTCCGGTCTTGATAAGTTCAGCACCCAGTGCCACAGAGATATCGGCTATCATAGTATCCTCGGTCTCTGCTGAACGGTGACTCACCACCACACTGTACCCGTTGTGGTGTGCGGTGGTTGCGGCATCGAAGGCTTCACTCAGGCTTCCTATCTGGTTAACCTTGAGCAATAATGAGTTACATGCTCCCATCTCAATTCCTATTTTAAGGCGCTCTACATTGGTAACGAAAAGGTCATCTCCAACAATTATGGTGTTGGGCAGTTCCTCGGTAAGGTTTGCAAAATCCATAAAAGCCTCTTCTTCAAAAGCATCTTCTATCAAATAAACAGGATACGTGTTCACCAGGTCGAGATAATAATCAACGAGTTCGCCTGCGTTTAGCTGTTCGCCATCAATGTAGTATTTGCCATCTTTATAGAAGGATGAAGCTGCAGCGTCAATACCAATGGTGATATCATCTTCGGTATACCCGGCCATATCAATGGCATCCGTTATGGCGTCCATAGCATCTGCAGTAATACTCAACGGCGGGGCATATCCGCCTTCGTAACCTACGTTCGTAGCTCCTGAGCCATATTTTTCCTTGAGGATATCACCCAGGACATGGTAGGTCTCTGCAGCCCACCTTAATCCTTCCCGGAAGGTCTCGGCTCCTTTCGGCTGTATCATGAATTCCTGAATTGAAAGGTCATTGCCGGCATGCTGTCCACCGTTTATGATATTGAGGGTTGGGACCGGTAAGGTGAATGAATTTGTGCCTCCAAGGTACTGATAGAGTGGGATGTTCAATGAATTGGCTGCCGCACGGGCCACTGCAAGACTTACACCCAGGATGGCATTGGCACCCAAGACGGACTTATTCTGTGTACCGTCCAGTTCTATCATCATCAGGTCAATTTCCCGCTGACGCCGCGCATCCATTCCTATGATCTCGGGACCCAGTTGAGCATTCACGTTGTGGACAGCTGAAAGTACTCCCTTGCCACGGTAGCGTTTATCCCTGTCACGCATTTCAAGTGCTTCATTCGAACCGGTAGATGCACCACTGGGAACACTGGCCCGTCCAAAACCCCTTGACCGGGTATCGCGACAATATGTTGATATATCAACTTCTACGGTTGGATTTCCTCTGGAATCCAGTATCTCTCTTGCATATACCTTTTCAATCTCAAAAACCACAATATCACCACTTAGAGATTGTACAAAGGACTATTTAAGCATAAATGCTTTTTGTCGAGATAAAAAAAAGAAACGGGGCAAGTAGCCCCTGTAATACACTGTATCAATCCTGCGAGTATTCTTTTAATGCATCCACCAGCATCTGTTTATACACTGAAACATCAGTATTATAGTGCTCCCTGGCTTTTGTGGCATCGGGGCTGTTACCGTTGAGGTTATTGATACGTTCTATTGTACGCTGTGCAGTCTCCACTACCCAGCGCCCCCTGGTTGCTTCGTCCACCACATGCACACTTTCCGGTCTTACCGAGGTCAGGATGGTACCGTCTTCGGTCTGGTATGTACTGGGCTTACCCACGATGGCAATATATGCTGGTGCTTCTATTTCTGCTATGGCCCTGGCAGCTTCAGGCTGGTACTGTCCGGCATATATGATAAACGCGCCGGTAGGGTCTACCACGCGTGCCCGCCAGTATTCTGCGTCAGTTCCGATATCCTCCTTCTCAGTCAGCGTACCCACGATGAACATCCTGTTTATCTTTGCACCGGTAGGTGTCAAGAGATACTGGGGTGAATACTGGTCATTGCTATCCTTGAAGGACAGATCGGAATCCCTGAACTCCTGTGCAAACACCCTGTGTGCAACTTCCCTTGTGTATTGTGATGCCATTGTTCAGGCCTCCAGCTGGGTCAAAAGAGCATTAACCTTACCCGCTTCCATGAGCGTGAGAGGTGAGACTTTCTCAACCAGTATATACCGGTCAAGTCTTGGACCATTGATCAGATAATATTTACCCAATAACTTTTCTGCCATCTTTTCAAGCACTACTTCCTGGTTAAGTTCCTGGGTGGCCATCTGCTTTGCTTCATCCAGGGTAATACCGGTTAGCTGCTCTGTCACTTCACGATTGACCAGTGCATCCTGTACTATCAGTCCGTCGTCTATCACTGCCTTGATGCGCAGGTCATAAGTCCCTTCCACTTTACCATGTTCACCGCAGACCCCTTTGATAAGAGCACGGTTGCATTCAGTGCACCGCTTTATCAGACCTGAACCGGCCTGTATATCCACCATCGCACCGGTAAACTCGACATCCACAGTGCCAATTTCGATATCCTTCTGGATCTCTTCGATCTGGCTGGTGCGGTTCATGTTTATCTGGAAGCGTCCCTGGTAGCTGCTTGTGACCACGTTCTTGAAGTGGTAGCTCTTTCCTTCCACCAGGGCAGGCAACTCGGCACGGGCCCACTTTGTGAACTTGATGGTGCCTGTTTCATCTCCTATCAGGCCCACCTGGTCAATGCTCTCATGATTATTATCCCAGAGTTGTGCCACCTTGACCGTGAGGTTTACCCATCTGCCGTCAGTGGTAATTTCATTTACCTTAATCGTGGATACTTCATTGTCCCGTACGTAGAAATCCCCACGCGGGATATTGTACTCCTTAAGAAAATAGTTCACCACACTTCGGTGTGCTTCTTCAGCCGGAACCTTGAACTCGTTCACAAGTTTATCAAGTCGACTTTCAATTTCGTTACCGGGTATGTTAATACCCCTCTGGCTAAAACGCCCTTCAATCTGCTTTGCTGTTTCTTTTATCATTTCCTATTCCTCAAGCCTCCAGTTTGTTATTGTTAGAGAGGCAAACTGTAGATTATTTGGATGGTAGATATAGTTAACCAGAGCGGAGTGAAAGTAATAATTATGTATTGAAATTACATAACCCATATTACCTATAACCCATAATATTGTTGCTGGAGGTTAGAAATTATGTCAAATGATATTCCAGAAAAAGGAGCAATCGTACAGAGAGATAAAGAAACCTATGCCATAGCCCCGCACATCCCCGGAGGTATAATGGATGTAAGCATGCTTAGGAAAATCGCTGACGTGGCCGAGAAATACCATGCCTCTGCCATCAAGATAACATCGGCACAGCGCATTGCTATCGTAGGACTAAAAGCAGATGACCTTGACAGCATATGGGCTGACCTGGGCATGCCTGCAGGTGCGGCCATCGGACTGTGTGTGCGTAGCGTGAAAATCTGTCCAGGGACTACGTTTTGCAAACGCGGTCAACAGGATGCAGTGGGGGTTGGCCTGAAACTGGACGGGTTGTATCACGGCATGGAACTGCCTTCCAAATTAAAGATAGGAGTATCGGGATGCCAGAACACCTGTGCAGAATCCAGTGTAAAGGATATCGGGCTTATCGGCACTACCAAAGGCTGGAAACTCCTCGCTGGCGGCAGTTCAGGTATCAAGCCCAGAATTGCAGATGTCATTGCAGAAGGACTGGATGATGCCGGTGCATTTGAACTGGTAGACAGGATCATTGAATTCATGAAGAACAGGGGCGAGAAGAAACGCCTGGGCAGACTCATTGATGATATGGGCCTGGAAGAGTTCAAGAGCGCAGTCCTGTAAATACATTGATTGAAATACCATTCTCAATGGGATGTGTCCCTGGACAGTATCACTGACGAACGTAAAGAAGGAAAAACCTGATGAGTGCAATAAACGTTTGGCATACGAGGGTTTTTTCAGCGATTTTCTTGATACTGGTACTTGTGGTTCCCGTATCTGCGATACATCTGGAGGAAGGGGTTACCATTCCCCTGGTTGCCGCATATACCACAATAGAAGGGGAAACGGGAGTCCTGCTCAATGCTACCGTGATTGTAACTGAAGGAAATGGTCACGTGTTCGTGGATACCCAACCCTATACCCAGGTGGATATGCAGGGTTCGGCCCGCATGGCAACGCTGGTGGCATCAGACATTACCGGGATCGACCCCAGCAAGCATGATTTTTATTTCATAATCGAGGTCACGTCTCCCATTATCAGTGGTCCTTCCGCGGGTGCCGCCCTGACCGTTGCCGCGATTGCTGATATCAAGGAACTGCCTGTGAAAAAAGGTGTGGTCATAACTGGTATGATCAATCCTGACGGCAGTATTGGACCTGTGGGAGGAATTCCCTATAAACTGGATGCTGCTGCCCGGCACGGTGCCACCCTGTTCATCGTGCCTGAAGGCCAGACCAAAGTAATTGTCACGGAAACTAAGGTCAACCACGATGGCCCGGTTGTAACGACTGAGGGCGAGATTATTGAGGTTGATGTGGTCAAGCGTGGTAAAGCGCAGGGCGTAACAGTGGTTGAGGTTGTAAACATCGAGGAGGCCGTGGAATTGTTGACCGGCTATGTCATCGAGATGCCAGAACCTACAAAAGGTGTTTGGTCAGCAGAATATATGGACACGCTGCGCCCGCTGTCGAGAGATGTGCTCGACGAAGCAAAACGGAAGATAGGGGAATCACAGAACATCTCAACCCGGTTTAACAGCACACTTGATATCCAGCGGGAAATGCTGAAGAACGGAGAGAAGGAATATAGTCGTGAGCAGTATTATGCAGCCACCAATATCGGACTGATGGTACTTAAGAACCTGAAGTTCGTTCAATGGTGGGAGGAATACGAGCAGGCGAACGAAAGCGAGGCATATTTGACCGGTCTTTTTAATAATGTAAGCAAAGAGATAAATGATAGCCGGCTTGAACTGGAACGTTTCAAGGAGGGGGGAGTACTGGATGTGGACAGTGTGGGTGCTGCTGAGATACGGGTAGTGATGGCAGAGCAGTTCCTGGAAGATGCACGCTCATCCGAATCAGATGTGGTATTTATTGAATCACTTGCATGGGCATCCATGAGAGCACAAACCGTGCACTGGTGGTTGTCCCTGGTAAATTCAGAGCATGTTACTTCTGATGCCACGTTAAAGGAGCGTGCCGGCTGGTATGTAGGCACGGCATCATCAGTGGTCACGTATGCCCAGACCATTGTTAGCGAATCGCAGAACCTGCACGGGCTCTGGGGACTGTTGAGGAATGCTGATGAATCCCTCGAGAGGGCAAGGATAGAATATGACAGGGGGTATTATAGCGGGGCCATTTTCGATTCATCGCTTGCCATTGTGCAGGCCAGCACTTCAATCAGCCTGATGGGGTATGCAGATATTGATACCAAGATAGAGCGCAGTGCCAATGCTGCAATGATAGCCATTGAAGAGGCAAGAGATGCGGGTATTGAACCTATCCTGGCAGTGAGCGCATACGAGTTTGCGGATTCACTCGAATCGCCCAGCCAGCAGATCGTGGAGTATAATTATGCACGGGTACTGGCCAAGACTACTGTGCAATTGACCACCTATGCTAACGTGAGCAGGGAAGATGCAGGCATGACACCTGTTCCGTTGAGGACCGTTACTCCTGCACAGGACGCCACATCAACGGGGAATGGGCTTGAAGTGCCAGGTTTTTCATTAATGGGAGGATTGTTGGTGGTTTTTGCATTAGCAATACTCTTGAAAAGGTGATTACTCTCATTTCGTGTTTATAGTCAATTCAATTTCATTCATCAAGAAAACAGGCAAAATCGGTGATTATAAATGGATATTTCAGGTTCATTGCAGCAAAATCAATGGGCAGTGCCTCAGTGTTCTTATGTATATTACCCGAGAGCTTAATTTGCAGGAGATTCTTGTACCATTAATAGGAGCCTCGTTCTTAGTTGGGGCTGCGGTAGCTCTGGCTGTAAAAGATATTTTATCAGATGCTATTGCCGGTATATTCATTATTCTGGATAAGCATTTTGATATTGGTGATGAGATAGAGACATTGAATCACAGAGGAGAGATAATAAGTGTGACTCTCAGGAAAACTCGTATAAGGACAGGAGAGAACACTGTTGTTGTCATGCCAAACGGGAAGATAGATTCTGCCGGTTGGATCTTGCACGAGAAAAGACCACCTAATAAACAACCATAAACTAAACAAACCGTCAAAATCAATTATGATTCTCTTTCATTAAAACTCGCCGATGTAGATGTTGAGCATCTTACAAAAGAATGGGAACATAAGGAATCTGAAAAAGAACGCAACCGTGAATGACTAACTCTTCTTCCCCACCAGCGTTGCCAGCACCGCAGGCACGGCCCCGATAGCAGTACACGTCTCGAGCGGAATGCCCGCCCCCGTAATATCCAGGTGATAACGGGCCCTCTCAAACAGCTCCTTTGGCAGCCCTTTATGCCCCAGCCCAACCAGCATCAGGTACGACCCGCCCTGCTGTATCTCATCGGCCAGTTCCGCCGGGGTAATAGCCTTTTTCGGGTCCGGGCTGGAAGTGGTTACCACCGGCACGCCGAACTGGGGCTGGAATCCTTTTTTGGGCAGGTCGAACACAAAGAACCGGTTATGTTCCAGCATTTCAAGCAGGTATTTCCCTGACCTGCCGATAGTGGTCTTGTCAGCCACATAATCGCACAGTTCCTCCGCATTCATCCCGAACGGGTAATCGAACAGCGCCAGCGCGAATCCGTAGCTGTAGGCAATGGGTGCTGCCCTGGCAATGGAGCGGTAATGGGCGTCCAGCACCTTGATCTTATCATACGTATTTACCAATCCCAGCGTCAGCATCCTGTCACCTCAATTCCCGTACCATGGGTACCTGCATGCAAACGCCGAGCTTGTCACAACCAGCACAGTCCTGCCATAGCACAGGTTTTTGTGAATTATCCAGTGCCCTGAAACCCATCTTTTCAAAAAATCCCCTGGCCGTGGTCCTTACATATATCCGGTCGGCCATACCCTTTGCCCTTTGCTCCAGCGTTTCGAGAAGCCTCCGCCCGACCCCTTTGTTCTTCCATCCTGGCAGTACTGCGATAGACCTCACCTCTACCACGCCCGCGCTAGTATCCAGGCATCCACATCCTGCGACCTTGCCTCCTTTCTCGGCTACGATGAACTGGTCAATGTTGTCCTCTACCAGTTCGGTCTCAAGTATGTACTGTGACAGGATGCCTGTGATGTACGGTAAATCTCCGGTACCGGCATTCCTGATATTGACGCTCACGTATCGGGAATATGAAGTTATTAATATTTAAAATAAGGTAAAGGAGCGGTGTTTGACCGCTCCGCAGCGGATACAATCACTTTTCTGAATTGGTTTCGGATTCGCCGGATGACTGTTCATCCTTTTTCTTGAAGATGTGGATGTCGGACCTATCAGGAGACATTGCCTTCTCTTTCAAAGCCTCCCCGGCTTTCATTGTTTCCTGGGTTTCCTTTACCAGGGCTTCCTCTATCTTCTCGACTTCCCGCCTCAGCTCTTCAGGTTTAGGTATGCTGCCAAGTACTTCCTCTGCCTTGCCTACAATTTTCTCCACATCCAGGGTGTCGCCCACTTCGGGTACTTCACTGCTGGCACCCAGATATTGGCTCACCTGGTTGAGCATCTTAGAGATCTCCATGGGGAAGATGATCTTGGTGGCCTGGCCTTCAGCCATTTTCGTCATCATATTCATGCTCAGTACAGAGATAGCCTTCTTATCGAGGGGGACTGCACCTACGCTGAGTATTCTCAGGCTCTGGGACTCACCCTGGGCTACCAATATCCTGGATACCCGCTCACCTTCAGCTTCGAGTATCTTGGACTGCCTCACACCCTCAGCATTGAGGATCCTGGACTGTTTGGAACCTTCTGCCTCGAGGATAGCAGCCTTCTTCTGGCCGTCGGCGATAAGTATGGCAGCTCTTCGCTTCCTTTCGGCAGAGGTCTGCTCTTCCATGGCCTCCTTGACCGTACCAACAGGATCGACTTCCCGTATCTCTACGGCCTCTACCTTCACACCCCAGGCATCCGTGGCCTCATCCAGGATATCCCGCAGTTTGGTGTTGATGAAATCCCGGTTATACAGTATTTCATCCAGTTCCATATCGCCAACCACTGACCTCAATGTGGTCTGGGCTAAACTGACGGTGGCAATGTGGTAGTTGACCACTTCAAAATATGCTTTTTCGGGGTCAATAACCCTGATATAGACAATCGCGTCCACATTGGTGGGACTGTTATCCTTGGTGATGACCTCCTGCCTCGGCACATCCAGCACCTGTGTCCTCAGGTCAAGACGTATGACCTCACTTATCAGCGGGTACACCCAGTTGAAACCGGGATTCAGGCGTCTGTTGTACCGTCCCAGCACTACCCACAGACCCTGTTCATAGGGTTGTATGATAGTGACACCTGATATGAATATCAGTATCAATGCTACGGTAATGATCAATCCTAATCCAAAACTTATACCTAATACCATAATTTATCCTCCCTTTTTGTCGTATGACCGGTTTGTTCTCTTTTCTCTCTTTCCATACACCGTTATTCAGTAAATTCAATGACCTTTACATGGACTCCTTCAGAACTTATTACCTTTACTTTCCTGCCTGCGGGAATGACCGATTCAGCTGTGGCGCTCCACATCCGGTTGCTGAGCTTTACCTTTCCTGATATTGAACCTGGTTGAACGTCAGTGGTTACGACACCCTTCATTCCGACAAGGGAATCCATACTGGTAGAATACGGTTTTTGTCCGGGCGCGATCTTTCGATAGAGAATGATAGTACCGATACTTGCCAGCAATGCGGTTACGACCATTATGATGGGGCTCCACTGTTCAAAAAATTCAGGCAGCAATATGAACACCGCCCCCATTACTAACAGGACGGTCCCTGGCACGGCCACGAAGAATCCCGGATGCATGGCTTCCGCTACCATGAGTCCTATCCCGATAATTATCATCACTAATCCGATTTCGACATTCATATAATCCCCACAGGTCATTAGTCCTGTATAGTATATCATATTTTTTGTTATGTGCTGGATTATCCTCTGGTTATGGATAAGAAACTGCACATATATTGAAATAGTATTGTACAATAGAAAATTTAATTTATCCTTTTACCCTTGAGTACCTGAAAACCCATGCCTGGTTGAACCGGGTCCAAAAAGTAATACTGTGGGTGCACATATAAACCATAGGATGCTCCATAATGGTCACAATAAAACCCTTCAAAAGCACGATACTGAATCCTGAGCTCCCTGACAGGGACCGGCTTGTATGCCCGGTCTATGATACTATTGATGAGACCGAATATGCCCGGTACGGCGTCGAAAGCAATAACGTGATCCATATCACTACACGAAATAAGAGCATCGGGAGCGAAGAGTTCATTGCCGGGTCCACCGGGAACCTGAAGCGTTTTTTCCGGGATGGGGTGCTTGTGGAGCGTGAGAAGCCCGGGTTTTATATCTACGGGATACGGTACAGCCTTCCTGAAGATATCCTGGGACAGATACCTGCTGCGGCGAAGCGGGATGTGTATTTTGCGTTCGGGCTGGTTGCCCTGGTCAGGGTGGAGGGGCTGGGCGAGGGGAGCATTGTGGGGCATGAGCGGATATTTGAGACACATACCGTCGAGCGCTATGACGTGATGAAGGCGTCTGGCATGAATTTTGCGCCTATTGTGGCCGAGTACAGTATGCCCGGGCATGATATGAACAATATGCTTGAGGAGTACCTGGGATTCAGGCGACCTGACCTTGTCATAAGGGAGGACAGGCCGCCGCTGGTGGATGTTTCGTTGAAAGGTATCAGGCACCTGCTCTGGGAGATCACTGACCGGGAAATGGTGGGGAAGATACAGGCAATGATGGCTGATAGAGATCTGCTTATCCTTGACGGGCATCACCGGTACAATGCGGCCAATGAGTTGCGTTTGAGGGATGGCGTGGAATATACCATGATGATGTTCATGGAAGGGGGAGACCGCGCGCTGTTGCTGTTACCCTGGCACCGGTGCATAAGGCGGCTGGACAGGGAGATGCTGGATTCGCAGATTGAGCAGTATTTTGATGTTGTGTGGAAGGGGGCACCGGGTGATGCGTTCTATGGGATGCTGGGTGCCAGGGATGATGCGCTGGATGTCAGGATAGGGATGTATGACGGCAGGGATTTTACGGTTCTTAAGGCTCACGGGGATGAGGTGGAACGGTTGTCAGGTTGCCTGGATGAGAAGGTTGGGCTGGATTATATCTCGCTGAATGAATGGGTGATAGAACCCCTGGCGAACGGGGATAATGTGGATAATGTCGGGTTTGTGGACAGTGTGGCCGAGGCGGTAAGGAAGGTTGACGAGCAGGGGTTCATGGTGGCGTTTTTGATGCGGCCGCTGGCTATTGGGGATGTGGAATACAAGGCCTATACCGAGATGAAGAATTTCCCGCAAAAGTCTACTCTTTTTTTGCCCAAGGTGGCGGAAGGGATTTTGATGCGGCGGTTCAGGGAGTAGGGGTTGCTGGTATCAGAGACCGGTAATCTTATCGGGAAAATATGATGGATGAGCTAATAGTATCTTTCTCATGAGCTCATAATGGCCGTACATTGAAAACTGGGTTTGGGTGAAAGAGAGGTAAAAACTCTTGCCCTGATGACTGATTCTTTTCTGTTAATAACGATAAGGAGGTATCGACCATCGCAGAGTTACCTGGTGGTAAAACAAAGGGTGTCCTGTACATTCTACTAAAAAGCAGTGAAACTCCACCTGCCAGGGAAAGGGGGAGCATGTGGGATATTCCGGCAGATGCTCGAGGATGGGGTCCTGATTGCTCCTGATGTGGCGGTTGAATTTGAAACGATGTTATTCCAATTGTGAAGATTTTTTTATGAGTCTCTGCTCTTATATGCTATGTATTAAACTCGTGTTCTTCACGGTTCAATATGCCTGTTGAAAAAATATTGTTCTCATAATTCGATTTTGCGCTATTTTTTTTCACATATTGCACCCGGTCGCAAAAAATACTCCTGCCGATTCCGATAAAAGATAAGTTTATATACCTCATACTTATAATGATGATTTATGAGACGTTGATACTTTGAATATAAAATCAATACCAAAATTTTATAATTCAGTGTGTCAATATCCACAGCAAGGTGAAACTATGTCTAAGATTATGCACGCTCAGATGGTCATTATAGAAGATGACCTGAATGCCCTCAAAGAAAAAACGGGTGAAAAGAATACCAAGGACGCTCTCGCCAAAGCTGTGGCCCATTATCTGGAATGCGAATACACGCAGGCAACTGATATGTGGGAAAAGAAGCTCGAAAAACGAATATTAGCTAAAAAACAAAAATAAGGAGAGAAGAGAAATATGAAAGCAAATAGAAAATTCACACGCGACGAAGATGCAGTATCTCCGGTCATCGGTGTTATCCTGATGGTCGCCATCACTGTCATCCTGGCTGCAGTCATTGCAGCGTTCGTGTTCGGTATGGGTAGTTCCCTGTCCAAGCAGTATGTGGTTGCGGCAACAGTGTCACAGATCTCAAGCGAGAAGATTGATGTTACATATGCTGGTGGTCCTGATGCTGACGCATTGGATTATATAAATATTACAATAACGTCATCAGACGGTAATGTATATGATTATGATAAAGATGCAAATTTCACAATTGCAACCAAACCTGGTAATAACAATCCAACCGTAGGGACTTCAATAAGTGTAAAAGCTGCTGCAAATTCAAATGATTTCTCCGAAAGAGATCATGTAGTGCTTACTGCAACATTCCTTGACGGTTCAAAACAGGTAATTCTGGATACCTACATCTAAATACACATTTGAAATGTGATACTTCGGTATCACATTCTTTTCTTTTATTAAGAGACAAATCGGTTACACGGCAAAATATCATCTTTATGCGGGATATAAAAAAACCTGGCGAATCATGAAAAACGTTAAAACAATATCAGAAAACAATGACGCAGTATCCCCGGTCATTGGTGTTATCCTGATGGTTGCCATCACTGTTATCCTGGCTGCGGTCATTGCTGCATACGTGTTCGGCGTGGGCGGCGGTGTTCAGAAGCAGTACATGGTGGGAGCCGTTATATCGCAGGTAAGCCCCAGCCAGATAGATGTTACCTACCTGGGAGGCGGAGATGCCGATTCCGTGGATTTTATTACGGTAAGGGTAACCACAGCAGATGGTGTTGTTGTTAATAGTTATTTCAACGACAAAAACAGCAGTAACGGTATAGCTGACATTTTACCCGGTACCGCGTCCATCGTCAGCAGTAACAATTTTACCTATATTGACCACGTCATAGTCACTGCCACATTCCTCGACGGCAACCAGCAGGTCATCATGGAACGGTACGTCTGACATTCCTCTGCATGCTCTGGATTACCTAACCTGGCGTGTGCAATCTTTTTCTTCTAACCTGACAACTTTTGCAGGTTTATATCGAACCGGCACAAACACCACCTCCGCCCCCCTCGCCTATCCCCTATCCCACGCCCGGACGCATGAGCACACGATTGCGTACAAGAGTATCAATGTCGGGCCGCCGGATACGTGCGACAGGGGCAGCGGGAGGAAGGAGAACGGCGGGCGGTTAGGGGGTGCGCTGGATGTTGTGCGTGGAGTGGCCTCAACGGCTGTTAAAATATAATTTTATTTAAATAATGCGCCGCAAAGCACGCAAAGTTAATGCAGCTACGGCTTTGCGGTGAATTAGATGAACGAGAAAAACTTTGGATGGCAAGAACTTCCCATTTACCTTTTCACCGGAACAAACCTGGACGACCCTGACCCCGACAATCTGCCTGATATTGAACCTGGCAGCCAGCAGGTCATCATGGACGTCCGCGTGTGACACTTCTATGCATGCCAGGGCTCCCTTCGCCCGGGTGTGTGCCATATTTTTCTTTTGAACAAGCTGTTTCAGGGGTCTATTGGATCGATAATAACAGCCCCACCTTTCTCCACTCCCCTGCGCTGTCCCTGCTGCTGCTGACCTGGTGTGGACGGTTGTATTATTTTGTAGTGCGTGGAGTGGCGCCACGGCTGTTGAAATATATAATTAGTACAATTTAAACCAGGAAAGAACACACATCCAGAGGACCATGCTCCTTTGCAATGAATAAAATAATGAACCCCCCCTCAGCCCTTACGTTGCTGAGTCGGGTTTGGGTGCTGCTATACAATAACAACCATTTAAACAACTGACCCTGACACCGCAGCCCGCAAGGGCGGTATGGTGGCAGCCAGCCTTGTTGCTTTAATTGAACCGCAGAGTACGCGGAGTGAGCAGAGCGTTTTTACTTTTCTCTGCGCACCTCAGCGGTTCGCATTGACCTGCTCTCCCGCCCCCCCACCGCACTGGTGACTGTGCTGGGGTGTGTATACACATGAAAGAGTAATGTAAATTCAACCTACTGCTTCACCTGGCTCTGTACCTGATAAGTTCCACGAACAGCGACGTCAGAAGATCCGTTATGCCACGCGACTATTTGAAGCTATCTTTTTCAACAGGGATGTGCTACTAAATGCAACATGTGATAAGAAAAGCTTATTAGTGAATGGTTCGAAATACTGAGTACGCAAGTGAAGAGGTAACAATCATGAGCAGTGCTACATCTATAATTACATCCAGTGGTGCAGATGCGTTGGTCCGGGGAGGGGTATATTCAACAAAAAATGAACTTTTAGATGATGCTTTAAGAACCTTTTTTGAGTTCAGGAAGGATATGCGGATAACAGCTGTGGTAGAGATGTATAAGGCAGATGAGATATCCATCTCAAAAGCTGCTGAATTGGCAGGGGTCAGTACAGAGGAAATAAAGGATTTTCTGGCAAAGGCAGGTGTAAAGATAAGAAGGGGTTTTTCCCGGAATAAGGGAAGTGAATTAGCAGAGCTAGTACGATGATACTCATCGACACCTGCATTTTAAGTTCACTGGCTAAGATCGATAGATTATGTTTGCTGGATATATTATTCAGGAAGCATTTCTGTTATATCACACCATCTATATTGAGGGAATTGGACACAAACAAGATTGCAGGATTCAAATTTGTTGATAAGATCGGGAAAATGCTTAGTTTTACGGATGTAAAGAACAAAATCTGTATAATATCACCGGATGCAGAAGAATTTGAACAAGCATATGGACTTCAGGATAAGTATAACCTGAGTCTTGTGGACTGCGAATGTATTGTTCTGGCAAAGTCTAAAGATGCTATTTTGTTGACAGACGACACGAAGCTTGGGAAATCGGCACTCAAAGAAGGTATCTCCAAAGTATATGATTTGAAGAGCCTGCTGGTGGCAAACATCATAGAAGAGGTTATAATTGTGCGAGAAGAACTTGAAGAGATTCTTGATTGTTTGAGACGAAAAGACTACTATTCATTTTCTGAAAGTGATATAGAGGAGATTTTCAAATATATATCGTGATTGTAACTATAATCGAATAAGTATACGCTCATCCCTTTCGTTAATCTAAATCGTTATACCCCGCAGCACTGCTGCGGTTGGGTGTGCCGTCGCAACATTTGACTTAAGTAATGTATGCAACATCTAATCCGTGTAAATCTGTGTCTAAAAAATAATGAAACCCAGCCCCCATCTATTCTATGGTTCTGCTACCGCCCCTTCTGGTTCACTTATATATGGTGCCCGTCCCGGTCTGCTCCGCCCTTCCCTTGTGGTGTGGGGTGCTGGAAGGTGCTTTTCCATTTTTCTATCAGGCATTGGGTGTTTCTTGTTGGGTGGTAGTGATGGGTAGTTATATTCAGTTGTTGGTGGTGGAGTGCCTCCATGGCTGTTAAAATATAATTTTATTTAAATAATGTGCCGCAAAGCACGCAAAGTTAATGCAGCAACGCCTTTGCGGTCTTTGCGTACTTTGCGGTGAATTGAATGAACGAAAAAAAACTTTAAATGGCAAGGACTTTCCATTTACCTTTTCAACGGAACTAACCTGGACGACCCTGAATCCGATAATCTGCCTGATATTGAACCCAG